>SLPP01000089.1 GCA_007131945.1 Paracoccaceae bacterium
CTCGGCGGGCAAGGACTGCGCCGGCTGAGCCGACAGGCCGCCGCCGGACTGCACCCGCACTGGCGCGAAACCGGCCTGCCGCGCGCCGCGCTCGAGGCCCTGCCGGCGATCTGGCGCGGCGAGCGGCTGATCGCGGCGCCGGCGGCGCTCTGGCCGGCAGGCTGGGCGCTCGATCTGCGACCGGCCGCCGCGCCCGCCGGGGCGGGGACGATTCGGATTGAATAACCCCCCCGGATGACTATCTTGACGGTCTGACTGGCCGCATGGGCCGCAAGCGCTGGAGAGCCTGGGTGGGCAACGCACGTAACTTCGCCTTCTGGATCGTCCTTTTCTTCATGATGATCGTGCTGTTCAGCCTGTTCAGCAACGGCCAGCAGCAACAGACGGGGCGGACGATCGCCTATTCGGAGTTCCTCCAGCGGGTCGATGCCGGAGATGTGAGCCGCGTCGTCATCGACGGCGAGAACCTGCGCGTGACCGACCGGCAGGGTCAGGTCTACACGACCGTGCGCCCGGACGGCGAGAACCCGACCGAGCGGCTGCTGGCCTCGAACGTCGCGGTCGAGGCGCGGCCGCAGCAGCGTTCGGGCCTTCTCGCGGCGCTGACCGTCTGGCTGCCCTTCCTGCTTCTGATCGCCATCTGGATCTTCTTCATGAACCGGATGCAGGGCGGCGGGCGCGGCGGCGCGATGGGTTTCGGCAAGTCCAAGGCGAAGCTCCTGACCGAGAAGCACGGCCGCGTGACCTTCGACGACGTGGCCGGCATCGACGAGGCCAAGGACGAACTCGAGGAGATCGTCGAGTTCCTGCGCAACCCGCAGAAGTTCAGCCGCCTCGGCGGCAAGATCCCGAAGGGCGCGCTCCTGGTCGGCCCGCCGGGTACCGGCAAGACGCTGCTCGCCCGCGCCATCGCCGGCGAGGCGGGCGTGCCCTTCTTCACCATCTCGGGCTCGGATTTTGTCGAGATGTTCGTCGGCGTCGGCGCCAGCCGCGTGCGCGACATGTTCGACCAGGCGAAGAAGAACGCCCCCTGCATCGTCTTCATCGACGAGATCGACGCGGTGGGCCGCTCGCGCGGCGTCGGCTATGGCGGCGGCAACGACGAGCGCGAGCAGACGCTGAACCAGCTTCTGGTCGAGATGGACGGGTTCGAGGCGAACGAGGGCATCATCATCATCGCCGCCACCAACCGGCCCGACGTGCTCGACCCGGCGCTCTTGCGCCCCGGCCGCTTCGACCGCCAGGTGCAGGTGCCGAATCCCGACATCAAGGGCCGCGAGAAGATCCTCGGCGTGCATGCCCGCAAGGTGCCGCTGGCGGCGAATGTCGACCTGCGCATCATCGCCCGCGGCACGCCCGGCTTCTCGGGCGCCGATCTCGCCAACCTGGTCAACGAGGCGGCGCTGATGGCCGCGCGCCACAACCGCCGCTTCGTCACCATGGACGATTTCGAGAATGCCAAGGACAAGGTGATGATGGGCTCCGAGCGGCGCTCCATGGTCATGTCCGAGGAGGAAAAGAAGCTCACCGCCTATCATGAGGCCGGGCATGCCGTCGTCGGCCTGCACGTGCCGCAGCACGACCCGATCCACAAGGCGACGATCATCCCGCGCGGCCGCGCGCTGGGGCTGGTGCTGTCGCTGCCCGAGCGTGACCAGCTCAGCGTTACCTACACCAAGTACAAGTCGAAGATCGCCATGGCGATGGGCGGTCGTGTCGCCGAGGAACTCGTCTTCGGGCACGAGAACGTGACCTCGGGCGCGGCTTCGGACATCCAGCAGGTCAGCCGGATCGCGCGGGCGATGGTCACGCAGTTCGGCTTCTCGGACCAGCTCGGCCATATCGACTACGCCAACGAGCAGCAGAGCTTCCTCGGCGCCTATCAGGGACCGTCGAACATCTCGCCCGAGACGCAGAAGAAGATCGACGAGGAAGTGAAGCGCATCGTCGACGAGGGCTACGAGACGGCAAAGAAGATCCTTACCGAGCACCGCGACGAGCTGGAGCGGCTGGCGCAGGGCCTTCTGGAATACGAGACGCTGACCGGGCCTGAGATCACCCGCGTGATCCGCGGCGAGCCGCCCGGACGCGACGTGGACGAAAGCGAGAGCACGGGCGGCCTGCCCTCGGTCGCCTCGATCCCGAAGACCCGGCCGCGCAAGCCGCGCGAGGGCGAGGGCGGGCTGGAGCCCGAACCGAGCAGCTGATCCCGGCCTTCCGCGCCCCGGCACCCCGTGTCGGGGCGTTTTCCATCCGGCCGCCCGCCAGATCGGCGCGCGGCCGGTCGCGTTCGGGCGGTTGGCGAGTTTCGGCACTGATCGGTCGCAAACGGATTTCACGCCCCCGTCCCGGCGGCCTATGGAGGGCGGGACACCGAACCCAGCCATGCGAGGGAGCCGCCGGATGGCCTTCAAGTCCGACATCGAGATCGCGCGCGAGGCGCGCAAGCTGCCGATCCAGGCGATCGGCGACAGGCTGGGCATCCCGGCCGAACACCTGCTGCCCTATGGCCACGACAAGGCGAAGGTCAGCCAGGATTTCATCGAAAGCCTGGCCGACCGCCCCGACGGCAAGCTGATCCTGGTCACCGCGATCAACCCGACCCCGGCGGGAGAAGGCAAGACGACGACGACCGTGGGCCTCGGCGACGGGCTGAACGCCATCGGCAGGAAGGCGGTGATCTGCATCCGCGAGGCCTCGCTCGGCCCGAACTTCGGCATGAAGGGGGGCGCCGCGGGCGGCGGCCACGCCCAGGTCGTGCCGATGGAGGAGATGAACCTGCACTTCACCGGCGACTTCCATGCCATCACGGCGGCGCACAACCTGCTCAGCGCGATGATCGACAACCACATCTACTGGGGCAATTCGCTGGAGATCGACGAGCGGCGGATCGTCTGGCGCCGGGTGATGGACATGAACGACCGGGCACTGAGGGACATGGTCGTCGGACTGGGCGGGGTGCCGAACGGCTTTGCCCGGCAGACCGGCTTCGACATCACCGTGGCGTCGGAGGTGATGGCGATCCTGTGCCTGGCGCGCGATCTCGACGACCTGCAGAAGCGGCTCGGCGACATTGTCGTCGCCTACCGGCGCGACCGCACGCCGATCCATTGCCGCGACATCAAGGCCGACGGCGCGATGACCGTGCTTCTGCGCGACGCCATGCAGCCGAACCTGGTGCAGACGCTGGAGAACAACCCCGCCTTCGTCCACGGCGGACCGTTTGCCAATATCGCGCATGGTTGCAACTCGGTCATCGCCACGAGGACGGCGTTGAAACTGGGCGACTATGTTGTCACCGAGGCCGGTTTCGGCGCCGACCTCGGCGCCGAGAAGTTCTTCGACATCAAGTGCCGCAAGGCCGGGCTGAAGCCCGCCGCGGCGGTGATCGTCGCCACAGTGCGGGCGATGAAGATGAACGGCGGCGTCGCAAAGGCCGATCTGGGGGCCGAGAATGTCGAGGCGGTGCAGAAGGGCTGCCCGAACCTCGGCCGGCACATCGCCAATGTCAAAAGCTTCGGCGTGCCGGTGGTGGTGGCGATCAACCACTTCCATTCCGACACCGAAGCCGAGATCGCGGCGGTCAAGGCGTATTGCGAAGCGCACGGCGCCGAGGCGATCCTCTGCCGGCACTGGGCCGAGGGCTCGGCCGGGATCCGCGACCTGGCGACACGGGTGGCCGAGATCGCCGATGCCGGCGTTGCCACCTTCGCGCCGCTCTACGACGACGAGATGGGCCTCTTCCAGAAGATCGAGACCATCGCCAAGCGCATCTACCACGCCGACGAAGCGATCGCCGACAAGGCGATCCGCGACCAGCTTAGGGCGTGGGAGGCGGCGGGGTATGGGCATCTGCCGATCTGCATGGCGAAGACGCAGTATTCCTTCTCGACCGATCCGAACCTGCGCGGCGCGCCGACCGGGCACACCGTGCCGATCCGCGAGGTGCGGCTCTCGGCTGGGGCGGGCTTCGTGGTGGTGATCTGCGGCGAGATCATGACCATGCCCGGCCTGCCGCGCGCGCCGGCGGCCGAGACGATACGGATCAGCGACGCGGGCTTCGTCGAGGGGCTGTTCTGAGCTCCGCGGGCGCGCGGTCAAAGACAGGCCAGGGAGACAAGCATGACGGCAAGTATCATCGACGGCAAGGCCTTCGCGGCGCGGCTGCGCGCGCAGGTGACCGAGCAGGTGGCGCGGCTGGCGAGCGGGCCGGGGCTGATCCCCGGCCTGGCGGTGGTGCTGGTCGGCGAGGATCCGGCAAGCGAGGTCTATGTCCGCTCGAAGGGCAGGCAGACGGTCGAGGTGGGCATGCGCTCGTTCGAGCACAAGCTCGCCGCCGAGGTGCCCGAGGCGGAGCTCCTGGCGCTTATCGACCGGCTGAACGCCGACGACGCGGTGCACGGGATCCTGGTGCAGCTGCCGC
Source organism: Paracoccaceae bacterium (assembly GCA_007131945.1). Classification (GTDB taxonomy): domain Bacteria; phylum Pseudomonadota; class Alphaproteobacteria; order Rhodobacterales; family Rhodobacteraceae; genus Pararhodobacter. The sequence continues at coordinate 4,424 of SLPP01000089.1, forward strand.
TGCCGAAGCACATCAACGCCGAGAAGGTGATCAACCGGATCGATCCGGGCAAGGACGTGGACGGGTTCCACATCCTCAATGTCGGGCTTCTGGGCACCGGGCAGAAGGCGATGGTCCCCTGCACGCCGCTCGGCTGCCTGATGATGCTGCGCGACCATCTCGGTGATCTCTCGGGGCTGGAGGCGGTCGTCGTCGGGCGGTCGAACATCGTCGGCAAGCCGATGGCGCAGCTCCTCCTCGGCGAGAGCTGCACGGTGACCATCGCGCACAGCCGCACGCGCGACCTGCCCGCGGTCTGCCGGCGCGCCGACATCCTCATCGCGGCGGTCGGCCGGCCGGAGATGATCACCGGCGATTTCGTCAAGCCCGGCGCCACGGTGATCGATGTCGGCATCAACCGGATCACGCGCGACGGCGGGACGCGGCTCGTCGGCGATGTCGAGTTCGCCTCGGCGGCCGGGGTCGCGGGGGCGATCACGCCGGTGCCGGGCGGCGTCGGGCCGATGACCATCGCCTGCCTCCTGGCCAACACGCTGACCGCGGCCTGCCGCGGCAACGGCCTGCCCGAACCCGAGGGCCTGACCGCCTGAGGCTCAGCCCGTGGCGACCGGGATCATCGTGCCCTGCAGAAGCGCCACGGTCTTGCGCTTCTCGCCGTCGATGGCCACGACCTCGGCCCGCACCACGGTGATCCGCCGCCCCGCGCGCAGCACCTCGCCCCGGGCCTCGAGCGCCTCGCCCACGGCCGGGGCGAGCAGGTTGATCTTCATCTCGACGGTCATCACCTCGGATCCCTCGGGCAGAAGCGTCAGCGCGGCGTAACCGGCGGCCGAATCGCCCAGCCCGAAGGCCAGCGCCGCATGCGCCGCGCCCTGCTGCTGACGCACCGTCGGCAGGATCGGCGCGCGGATGATGCAGCGGCCATCCGCCGCGGCCTCCATCGTCGCCCCGAAGGTCTGCATCATCGTCTGGCGGTCGAAACTCGCCTGGATGCGGGGAAGGATCGCGGAATCGGTCATGGCGGTCTCGCATGCGGGACGCCCCGGTCTAGCCCGGCGCCCGGCGGCGGAAAAGCCCCGACGGCCGGCGCGGCTATTTCACGATCACCTCGTCGCGGACGAACATGTTCGCCCAGGCCCGGTCGATCAGCTCGGGGCTCATCTGGTAGGGTTTGCCCTCGAATTCGCAGATCGAGATCATCTGGTCGATCAGGAAGACCGGCTGGTAGTTGGAGTAGACGTTGTCGATCGTCGGATACTTGGCTTCCAGAAGATGGATCATCGCCGCCTCGTCGAGCGGCATGCCGCGCTTCTTCGCCACCAGCGCGAAGATCTTCAGGAAATCGGCCTGGTTCGGCCCGTCGATCTTGATCTTGAAGAAGATCCGCCGCAGCGCCGCCTGGTCGAAGATCTCGTTCGGATGGAAGTTGGTCGAGAAGATCACCAGCGTGTCGAAGGGGACGATGAACTTCTCGCCCGATTGCAGCGAGAGGATGTCGTAATTCATCTCCAGCGGCACGATCCAGCGGTTGATCAGCGCCTGCGGCGGCTCTTCCTGGCGGCCGAGGTCGTCGACGATGAAGACGCCGCCGGTGGCCTTGAACTGCAACGGCGCCTGATAGGTGCGCGCGACGGGGTTGTATTTCAGCTCGAGCATGTCGAGCGAAAGCTCGCCACCGGTGATCACGGTGGGCCGCTCGCAGAGCACGTAGCGCGGATCGTAGCGCTGCGCGCTGAGCCGAAGCCCGCCGCCGGCGGCACTCGAGGGGTCGCTGACCAGAACATGCACGATCGGATCGTAGACCGCGATCACCTGCCCGGCATGCACCACCGCGCGGGGAATGTAGATATGGTCGCCCATCGCGTCGCGGATCCCGTTCGAGATCGACGACTTGCCGTTGCCGGGCGGGCCGTACATCAGGATCGAGCGGCCCGAAGTGACCGCGGGGCCGAGGTGATCGAGCAGGTTCTCGGGCAGGATCAGGTCGCCCATCGCGGCGACGAGCTGGTCGCGGGTGATCTTGATCTTGCGGATCGACTGGCGCGCGACCTGCTCGGCATAGACCTCCATCGGCACCGGCATCGCGCCGTAATATTCCGACAGCGCCAGCGCGTCCTGGGCCCGCTTGCGCCCGGCCTCGGTCAGCTGGAAGCCCATCTCGCTCGAACTCGATGTCGCGTGCAGCGTGCCCATCGCCTCGACCAGCCGTTCGTGGCGGGCATCGTCGATCAGCGCCTGGACCATGGCGAAGGGAAGGCAGACCCAGCGCGCGATCTCCGAGACCTGGCTCAGCGACATCCGGTACATCGTCTTGATCAGGATGTCTCGCATCAGCGTCATCGGCAGGCCGGTATCGGCCAGCTTGGTGGGCATCGGCGGCGGCGTGATGCCGCTGGTATTGGTCATGACATTCATGGGCTGTCCCCGGCTCAGGCGCGCGCGGCGGTGTCAGCTTCCATAAATGCTCGCCAAAGCTAGATAGAAGATTAACGCCGGCCCCAGCGCGAGGCCCATCGGAAACTCGGCGCGCTCCCAGCTCTCCCAGTCAGGGGTCTGCGCGCGCACGAGCGCGACGCGCCGGGCGAGCCGATGGGTCACGAAGCCCGCGAGCGCGACCGTAGCCAGCAGGACAAGGAACAACCGCGCATCGCCCAGCGCGACGAAGGGCGCCATCGCGGCGGCGAATTTCGCATCCCCCGCGCCGAAACCGCCGGTCAGCGACAAAACGAAGCCGATGACCAGCACCACGGCGAAATGCGCCCAGCCCCATCCCCAGGCCGGAAGCGGCAGGGTGGCGAGGCCGACCAGCGCATAGACGGCGATGAGCGCCAGCACCGCGGCATTCGGAATGCGCATCGAGCGCAGGTCGCTCAGCACCACCCAGAGCGCGATCGGCAGGGCGGCGAGCATCAGCCAGAAGGCGGCGTCCGAGGATTGCGCCAGCATCATCGGCGCCCTATCGCAGCGCCGCCAGCGCCAGCGCAGCGGCCTCGAAATGCTGCGGATGGGTATCGACGGCCTCGCTCAAGAGCGCCCGCCCGACCGCGGTATCGCCCTGCCGGATCGCCGCCAGCGCCATCGTGTGCAGAAGCTCGGCCCGCTCGGTCTGGGTCATCGGCACCACCGGCAACTCGTAGCGGCGCTGCGCGGCGCGGGCGAGGACGAGGTTGTTCTTCGCCGTGAACAGCGTCGAATCGTGCTGCAGCGCCTCGGCGAAGAGCCGCTCGGCATCGCGATGGGCGCCGCGGGTCAGCTTGGAAAATCCCCAGTTGTTCAGCACGCCCGCCGGGCGCGGGGTCAGGCCGGCGGCGATCTCGTAGAAGCTGTCGGCGCGCGCCCATTGCCGGCGGGCATCGGCGACCATCGCCTCCAGCCGGTAGCGCTGGAAGGTCTCGTGCGTCGGCGGGATCTGATTGAGCACCGCTTCCGCCGCGTCCCAGTCGCTCAGCCGGATATGCGCCTCGGCCAGCTCCACCCGGTCGTCGGGCACGCTCTCCGGATGCGCGACGACCTGCTGCCAGACCGGGATCGCGCGTCCGGGCTCTCCGGCCCGCGCCAGCGACCGTGCCAGGCCGCGCTGGAACAGGATGCGGTCCGGGTTGGCTTCGGCGGCCTGAGTGAAGTAGCTGACCGCCTCGCGCGGATCGGCCGCGGCGAGCATCAGTTCGGCCATGTTCTCCTGATCGACCTGGGCGAGGCTCTCGATCGCGCGGCTGGTCTGCGCGGCCTGGTCGCCGCACCCGGCCAGAACGACCACCCCGATAGCCCCTGCCAGCCGCGCCGCAACGCTTCGCATCGCCTGTTCCTTTCTGCCCGATGCTCAGGGGGTCGTCAGAAGCAGGAAGCGCCCTTCTCCACGCCGCACCAGAGCGAAGTTGTTATCGTTTTCGCTACTATAGCGTGTGTTTTCGAGATTGGCGAGCGCAAGTCGCAGGTTCTCGCGGATTTCCGGGGAGCGGCCGCTATCGAGCGCGAAGGCCGCCTGGAACAGGTGCCGCGCCTCGCCCCAGCGCTGGTGTTCGCTCATCACCACGCCCAGATTGTTCAGCGCGGGGACGAATTCGGGCTCGCGGTCGATCGCCCGGCGCAAGGCCTGTTCCGCCTGTCCCAGACGGCCGAGGCGGAGGTTGGCCGCGCCGATGGCCGAAAGCGTGTCCGCGGTCGCCCCCTGCTCGGCCGCGGCACGGAAATAGGCGCGCAGGGCAAGCTCGTATTCGCCCGCCGCCATCAGCCGGTGGCCGACGATCAGCCCGTCGACCGCCTCGTCGACGGCAAGCCGGCCGCCCGGCAGCCCGTCGGGGGTGAAGTCCGCGCGCGGCGCGCAACCGGCCGCGAGCGCGACGAGGCACGCGGCCAGAACGGGCGCGATCAGGGTGTCACGGAACCCGATGAGAACACCTCCATCATCCCGGCGACCGACGGCCCGACCAGGATGATCAGAAGCGGCGGCACCGTGAACATCATAGTGCCCAGCGTCAGCTTCGTCGGCAAGACATTTGCCTTTTCCTCGGCGAGCGTGACCCGCTTGTCACGCATCTCGGCGGCATAGACGCGCAGCGCGTCCGAGACCGAGGTGCCGTAGGTCGCCGACTGGATCATCACCGTGACGAAGGAGCGGATGTCGGCATTGCCGCAGCGCTCGCCGAAGCTCTTGAGCACCTCGAAGCGGTCCTTGCCCGCCTTGGTCTCGAGCGCGACGGTCTCCATCTCCTCGGCCAGCGCCGGGTAGCCGGCGCTGAGTTCCTTGGCGACGCGCGCGATCGCCTGGTCGAGCGACTGGCCCGCCTCGGCGCAGATCAGCAGCATGTCGAGCGCATCGGGAAAGCCGCGCGAGATCTGCTCCTGGCGCTCGGCCTTGCGCTTGTTGATCCAGTAGATCGGGATGTAGTAGCCGACCAGCGTCGGCACCATCACCGGCAGCGCCATCATCAGCATCGAGCGATCCTCGCCGCCCGGCAGGAACAGCAGAAGCAGAAGCCCGATCAGCAGCCCGGCCATGCCGAGGACGAATTTCGCGGCGTGGAAGTCGCGCACCGCGGTCTTGCCGTAGTAGCCGGCCTGGATCATCTCCATCCGCGCGGCTTCCTTGTCCTCCTTGCTGGCCGGCTCGAGGAACTTCTTGTAGCGGTCGAGCTTCTTCTGCAGGTCGTTCTGCTCGGTCTCGCGCGACAGCCGCCGGGCCGCAGCGCCCCGGCCGGCATTCTCGCGCGCGGCGCGGACCTTGCTGTAGGGGTCCACCACCTTGTTCCGGTCGCCGGTCAGCACGAGCAGGATGGCCGTCAGCCCGCTCACGCCGAGGACGATGGTCAGGCCCAGGGGCGAGGTCAGTCCTTCGACAAGCGTATCGATCATCATGGCAAAGCTCCTCAGACCTGGATGTTGACCATCTTGCGCATGTAGAGAATGTTGATCCCGAGGAAGGCGAAGACCACGATCGCGACCGGCACGAACATGGGCGAGTCCTTCACGCCGTCATAATAGTCGGGCTTGATCACGCTGATCCCCAGCATCGCCACGATCGGAAAGCCCGACAGGAACATGCCCGACCATTTCGCCTCGGCGGTGATCGCGCGGACGCGGCGGAAGAGCTTGAAGCGCGCGCGCACGACCTTCGAAAGCCCGTCGAGGATCTCGGCGAGGTTGCCGCCCGACTTCTGCTGGATCGACACGGCGACGGCGAGGAAGCGCAGATCCTGCATGTCCATCCGCTGCGCGAAGGCCATCAGCGTCTCGCCCATGTCGCGACCATAGGCGGCCTCGTCGGCGATGAGCCCCAGTTCCGAACCAAGCGGGTCGGGGATCTCCTTCGCCGCGCCGGCGAGCGCGTGGCTGAACGGATGGCCGACGCGCAGCGCCCGCACGATCAGGTCGATCGCGTCGGGCAGCTGTTCCTCGATCAGGTCAAGCCGCTTCTTGGCCTTGCTCGAGACCCAGAACCAGACCGCGCCGACGCCCATCGCCACCGACAGGCCGGCGCGGATCGCCAGCGCCGCCTCGGTGGCCAGGGTCAGCGCGGTGAAGGCGACGCCGCAGAGCATGAACATGATCACGATCAGGGCCATCGGCGAGAAGGCGATCTTGGCCTTCATCGCGCGTTCGGAGAGCAGCGAGTAGAAGGGTATGCGCTCCGACCGGCCGTGCTGCGAGACCTCCTTGCGCAGCCGCTCCAGCACTTCCTGCTGCGAGTTGCCCTTTTCCAGCATCTCGAGGCGGCGGTTCATCCGACTGTCCAGCCGGATCGACTTGCCGAAGACGATCAGATAGAGCGCCTCGACCAGCAGCAGCACGCCGATGAAGACGGCGGCGTAGATGATCAGTGTGGGATCGATGGACATGGTGCCTACTCCGCCCGAATCACGTCATAGATGCTGTGCGGCAGGTCGTAGCCCCAGCGCTTGAACCGGTCCGAGTAATGCGAGCGGATGCCGCAGCCGGTGAAATGGCCGATGATCCGGCCATCCGGCGCGATCCCGGTGCGCTCGAAGCGGAAGACTTCCTGCATGGTGATGATCTCGCCCTCCATGCCGGTGATCTCGGTGACCGAGACCATCCGGCGGGAGCCGTCCTGCAGGCGGGATGCCTGCACGATCAGGTTGACGGCGCTGGCGATCTGGCTGCGGACCGCGCGCAGCGGCATCTCGATCCCGGCCATCGCCACCATGTTCTCGAGCCGGCTTATCCCGTCGCGCGCCGAGTTGGCGTGGATCGTGGTCATCGAGCCGTCATGGCCGGTATTCATCGCCTGCAGCATGTCGATCACTTCCTCGCCGCGCGTCTCGCCGACGATGATCCGGTCCGGCCGCATCCTGAGCGCGTTGCGCAGACAGTCGCGCTGGGTGACCGCGCCCTTGCCCTCGACGTTCGGCGGCCGGCTTTCCATCCGCCCGACATGAACCTGCTGGAGCTGCAGCTCGGCGGTGTCCTCGATCGTCAGGATGCGCTCGGAATTGTCGATGAAGGAGGAAAGCGCGTTCAGCGTCGTCGTCTTGCCCGAGCCCGTTCCGCCCGAGACGACGACGTTGAGCCGCGTCGCCACCGCCGCTTCCAGATACATCGCCATCTCTTCCGAGAAGGCGCCGAAGCGGACGAGGTCGTCGATGCCGAGCTTTTCCTTCTTGAACTTGCGGATCGAGACCAGCGAGCCGTCGACCGCCACCGGCGGGATCATCGCGTTGAAGCGCGACCCGTCGGCGAGGCGGGCGTCGACATAGGGGTTCGATTCGTCCACCCGACGGCCGACGGCCGAGACGATCTTGTCGATGATCCGCAGCAGGTGGCGCTCGTCCTTGAAGGTGACGTCGGTCAGTTCCAGCTTGCCGGCGCGCTCGACGAAGATCCGCTGCGGGCCGTTGACCAGGATGTCGTTGACCGCGTCGTCCTTCAGCAGCGGCTCCAGCGGTCCCAGCCCCTTGACCTCGAAGAAGAGGTCCTGGTTGAGCTGCATCCGCTCCTCGCTGGTCAGCACGACATTCATGTCCGACAGCGCCTCGGCGGCGATGGCGGCGATCTCCGAGCGCAGCTCGGCCTCGCTGGCGCTGTCGACGACGGCCAGGTTGAGGTTGTCGAGCAGCCGCGTATGCAGCTCGGACTTGACCTCGAGGATGCGCTGGCGACGCCGGCGCTCCTTGTCCTCGGGTGCCGGCGCGGCGGGCTTCGGCGCCGGCGCTGCGCGGCGCGCGGCCTTCTCGCCCGTCGCCTGTCCGCCATTCGCGGCGGGCCTTGCCGCCGGCGGCGCCTCGGCCTTCTCGGCCGGCGCCGCGCGCGGCGGCTGCGGGGTCGGGTCGGGCTGGTCCTTGCGGAAGCGGGAAAACATGGCGGGTCCAATCAGGCTGCGGCGCGCGCTTGCTGCTTGCGCGCCTCGTCGAGGGTCTGGGCGAACTTGCGGATTTCCTTGAGCAGCGGGTTCTTCGCCGCGACCTCGGCCAGCGGCAGGCCGTGGTCATTGGCCTGTGTCACCTGCGCGGTGCCGTCGGGCAGCTGCAGCGCGAAGCTGATGTCGAGGCTCTCGGCCATCCGCCGGGCGCGGGACTTCCCCGAGAGATCGGTGAAGCGCGGCGCGCGGTTGAGGACGTAGCGCAGCTTGTCGACCGCCAGCCCCTCGGCCTTGAGCGCCCGGACGAGGCGCAGCGCGTTCTGCGCCGAGCGCATGTCGAGTTCCATCATCGCGTAATAGTGCTCGGCGGCATTGAGCACCGTTTCGGTCCACTGGATCACGGTGCCCGGCATGTCGATGACCACGAAGTCGAAATTCGCCCGTGCCAGCGCGATGATCCGCTCGATGTCGTCGGGCGTGATCAGGTCGAGCGGCAACATGTCCGCCGCCGAGGTCAGCACCTTCAGCTTCTCGTGGAAGGTCTGCAGCGTGCTGAAGAAGAAGTCTCGGTCCATCATCGCGGTGTTGGAGAGCATCTCGTAGACCTTCTCGCTCCGCGCGAGGTCGAGATAGGTCGAGACCGAGCCGGTCTGCAGATCGAGGTCCAGCAGGCAGACGCTGAGCGGCTTGCCCTCCTCGCCGAGACTGGCCAGTTCCCAGGCGAGGTTGACCGCGAAGGTCGTCGCCCCCGCGCCGCCGGCCAGCGGATGGACGGCAAGCACGGTTCCGGTCTTGCCCGGGCCCGTGCCCGCCGGCGCGCCCCCCGGGCCGAAGGGCGCGACCGGCGCCTGCAACCGTTCGATCGCCTCGCGCAGCGCCCCGTCGGGCAGCGGGTAGGGGACGAAATCCGCCGCCCCCAGCCGCAACAGCCGGTGCAGAACGATCGGCTTCAGTTCCTCGGCGATCAGGATCACCTGGACGTTCTCGGCGCGGGCGCGCTGGATGATCGCCTGCACCTGCGCCATGTTCGCCTCGTCCTCGTCGTCGAGCGCAATGGTGAGGAACTCGAGCGTCTTGGCCTCGGGCTGGTCGAAATACTGCAGCGCCGTCGCGAAGGTCAGATCGCCCCAGCTTTCACCCAGGATCGCCTCCATGTCCTCGATCAGCAGATCGAAGGACTGCACGTCCCGCGAGACCGTGCAGGCGCGTATCGTGGAGGAGGATCGCGGTTTCGCGGCGGTGCTTGACATGCTTCGTTCCTTCAGGCCCTGGCCCCTGCGGGTATCCTCGGTTTGCGGCCGCGCGATTCGGCGGGCACCGGGGCCCGTCCGCCGTTCCGCAGACACGGCCGAAATCATGCAGTCAGTTGGCCTAAGAAAAGGTAACCTTGCGCCGGGTCTTACCACCGCGGCGCTAAGTTGACCGACAGCCGCCGGTCGCCGCGGGCGCGATCACCCCGAATGCGACGCGCGCAGGCCGGGTTGCGGCCTGCGCGCGGGTGCCTGCGGAAGCGGGCTGTCTAGCGATAGGTCGCGGGACGGACCCAGGTCGCGCTTTCGACGAATTCGCGATAGACGATCTGGGCGTAGTTGCCGTCCATCACCGTCGGATGGCGGCGCACGAAGCCCGAGACCTCGGTCACGGTGCGGCGGTTGGCGCGCTCGGGTTCGGGGGTGGGGATCAGGGGCCGCGTCTGGCCGTGCGAGACCAGCGCCTCGAGCCGCGAGCGGCTGACGCCGTTGCGGACGAGGAAATCGACCACCGCGCGTGCCCGGCGCAGGCCGAGGCCGTGGTTGTACCGGGCGCTGCCGACGAGGTCGGTATGGCCGTAGACGCGGAACCGGACCTCGGGGAACTGGCGGATCCAGGCGGCCTGGCGGGAGAGGATCTCCTGTGCCTCGGCATCGAGCTCGGCGCTGTCGAAGGCGAAGTTCACCGTCGACGGCACCTCGGCGGCGAAGCGCTGGCCGAGGGCCTGCGCATAGCTGAGCTGCCCGGTCTGGACGAGATCGTTGTGCGCTTGCGCCCGTCCGTAGCCGGAGTGGTCGAGTTGCGCGGCGACCTGCCTGTCGGCACAGCCCGCGAGGGTCGACCCGGCCAGGCCAAGCAGCAGCATTCGGCGTGAAATCAGCATCAGACGTGCTCCGTCAGTCCATGATGTAGCCGTAGCCGCCGCGGAAGTCCTGCCGCGCGACCTCGGCGGCGGGCCCGGTGCCCTGAAGGCGGCCGTGCAGGAAGATGTCGGCTTCGGTCGGCAGGCGCACGCGGTCGGTCGGCATCATCAGCGCCTCGCCGCGCGTCGGCGTGACCAGATGCGCGGTGACGAAGATCACCAACTCGGTCTGGTTGCGCCGAAAATCCGTGCTGCGGAAGAGCGCGCCGAGGACCGGCAGCTGGCCGAGCCAGGGCACTTGGCGGTTGTTGCCGAAGAAGTCGTCCTGCAGCAGCCCCGCGATGGCGAAACTCTCGCCGTCGCGCAGCTCGACCGTGGTCGAGGTCCGCCGCGTTCGGAAGCCGGGCACCGAGACATTGTTCGAGGTGACGCTGACGCTGGGGTCGATGTCGCTGACCGAGGCGTTGAGCATCAGGTTGATCACGCCCCCGTCGAGCACCCGCGGCGTGAAGATCAGCTCGACGCCGAAGGGCCGGTACTCGATGGTGATGCGGTTCTCCTGGCCCGGAACCGGGATCGGGATCTCGCCGCCGGCGAGGAAGCGCGCCTCCTGCCCCGACAGCGCCGTCAGGTTCGGCTCGGACAACGTCCGCGCCAACCCGTTCGTCTCCAGCGCCTCGAGCAGGACCTGGAACTGCACCGAACCGACATTGAACCGCGCCGTCAGCGTGCCGGTGCCGTCGACCGCGCTCGCCCCGCGCGAAAGCGGCAGGAAGCTGTTGCCGATGGAGACGTCCGAGCCAAGCTGCCGCGCGACGTCGCGCCGCACCTCCGAGAAGCGCACCTTCAGCATCACCTGCTGCGTGCCGCCGACGCTCATCAGGTTCGACACCCGCCCCGGCGCGTAGCGCTCGGCCAGCTGCATCGCCGCGTCGAGCCGCCCGATCGACGACACGACGCCCGAGAGCACGATCCCGTCATTGGCGGTGCGCACCTCGATCTGCTCGTTGGGCAGGATCTGGCGCAGTCTCTCGCGGAACTCGGCGACATCGGGGGTGACATGCACCTCGATATTGGCGATCAGCAGGCCGTCGGCGCCGAGCACCGTCAGCGTCGTGCGCCCCGGCGCCTTGCCGAGCACGTAGATCGAGCGGTCCGACAGCGTCGAGATGTCGGCGATCCCCGGATTGGCGATCGAGAGTTCGCTGAACGCCACGTCGCTGTCGACGATCACCGCCCGGTTCATCGAAACCCGAACCGTCTGCGCCGAAACGCCGTTCGCGATGTGCAAGGTCTCCGCCCGGGCATCGCCCGGCGCGACCACCGCAGCCCCGAGTCCGAGCCCGAGGGCGGTCAGGGCTGCTGCAATAGCCGTCTTCGATTTCATGCGATCCTGCCTCTGTGATCACGGCACTTGTGTCTGGGGTCTGACGCCCCGATTGCCCGAATCATGCGGGACTTCTGCTTTCTTTGCAAGAATCAAGTGCTTGCGGGTCGTTCTTTGTCGAAGCGCCGGAAGATCAACACTTCATCTTGTGTTTATCCCTCCTATAACACCACATGTTGTTTTCGCGATGTTGCGGAAATACAACCTCAGTTTGTGCAGGGAATCTCGACCTCAACTACCTCCCCGCCCCGGCGCGTGCGGATGGTGCAGCGTTCCACCGCCTCGACGCGCCGCGCCTCGATCCCCAGGAGCCGCCTGCGATCGATCTGGAACGTGGCCAGATCGGTGCTGTCGTCGAGCCCGACGACCGACAGCGACAGCCGTCCCGTCGCCTGGCCCTGGGCCAGCGTCGCCACGACCTCGGGCGGCGCCTCGATGGTGACCGTGCGCGGCATGCCGGTGATGTTGCGGTCCTGGTCGGCTATGTCGTCGAGCGCGATCGTGCGCAGACCGCTGACGATCAGCCGCGTCACGTCGCCATCGTCGGCGGAGGCGCGCCCGGTCCAGTAGACATCGACCAGGTCCGACGGGCGCAGGTTGCCCGAGATACCGCTGCCGGCATCGACCCGCATGGTGAAGGCGCGCATCCCCGGCGAGAGCTGCGCCGCGATCCCGGCCGGCTGGCCCGGCTCGCTGACCTTGACCGCCAGCAGCGGCTCCTTCGCCTCCATCGCGCGCAGGGCGATGCGCGGGCGCGCCGGGTCGGGGATCAGCCGCTCGAGTTCCATGAAGGCGCCCGCCGGCACCGAGGCCGCCGGCCAGATGATCTTGCGCACATCCTCGGCGCGGATCGGTTCGCCATAGCGCAGCGGCCGTTCCGCGACGAGGATCTCGACCGTCTCCAGCGCCGGCCGCTGGGTGTTCTGCGCGCGAACCGCGGCCATCGCCTCTTCGGTCTGCGCGATATAGGACTGGGCCGTGTAGACGCCGAAACCGGCAAGACCGATCCCGGCGGCAAGGACGGCAATCTGGGCAACGCGCATGGGTCGTCTCCTGTCTGGGTCACGCTGCGGGGGCAGACGCCCGGACCGCGCGTCCGGAACCGCCTGCTTCATCGGGTCGAAGCGTGACCGGCAGGGCTGGCCGACCCGATTCGCGGCCATTGTCGCAGCGGATGGTGAACGACTCGTGGACGCCGATGCCGGCGTCACGGCCTTGTCAGCAAGGGTCTCGGAAAAAAGGAAGCCGCGCCCGGCAGGGCGCGGCGTCGTCGCACAGGCGAAGGCAAGGCGCGGACGAACCGTTGACCGGCTCAGCCATCACCGTGGATGTCGAAGCTGACCGGATCGATGCTGGCGCTGTTCAGCGCCCCGCTGATCGCTCCGCCCAGCCCGCCGACACCGCTGCTGACGGCCGCGATCACCGCGATGCCGAGGCCGACGATGGCGGCGGTCAGCACGACCCAATCCACGGTCACGGCGCCGGAGTCGTCGCGCAGGAACGACTTGAGAATGTCTATGGTCTTCATGCCTTTTCTCCTTGTTGGCCGGGCCCGTCGTGCATCGGGGCAGGTGGCGGTCGCTTCACGCAGCGCGACCGCCACAGCCCGGATGTGGACATCTTAGTCGTTGTCGTGGATACCGGTCAGGTCGATTTCGAGCGAATGGCCGGACAGCGAGGCCGAAATCGACGAACCGAGGTTCGACACGCCGCCGCTGACGGCCGCGATCACCGCGATGCCCAGGCCGACGATGGCGGCGGTCAGCACGACCCAGTCCACGGTCACGGCACCGGATTCGTCTTTCGAGAAGGTCTTGATCAGGTCGAAGAGTTTCATGGTCTTTCTCCGTAGGGTTCGAGTTGTGGTCGCCGCGCGTCGGGTCCTCAAACGGGTCGTCCGGACCCGAGCCCCTGCTTGGCTGACCCCGTTATCCCGTTGGAGCGTGGCGCGAATGGGGCGATTCTGGGTCGAGTCATGTCAAGGTTAACGCCGCGCCGCGCCTGTTACTGTTGCCCGGATACACGCATCGGTTGCAATCATCGGCCCGCCGGACCGGCCGCGTTGCCCCTCCGCCCGCGGCGGGCTAGCCTCGGCGCAACAAAAGAGGCAGGCAAAGGGGCGGAACATGCGGGCGCGCAGCCTGATCGGATGGCTTCTGGCGGCGGCGCTCCTGCCGCCCCCCTCGGCGGTGTGGGCAGAGGATTTCACCTTTCGCCGCATCGCCGTCGCCCCGCCGGGCAGCGGGCCCCGCATCACCGTGCAGATCGACCCCGAGGAACAGGCCCGCCGGATCGCCCCGCCGGCGCCGGTCGTCCGCGAACCCGCGCCCGCCGCCCCCGACGCGGCCACGGAGCGAGGCTCGTCGGGCGGCTACGCCTGGTTCTGGGAGCGCGTGCCCTGGGAGCGCGGCGCCGGCGCCGGGCGCTTCCAGCTGGCGATGCGGGCGCTCGACGACGGGCCGGGCGGCGCCACGGTGCGCCGGCCGCGGATGCAGCCGCTGCAGCGCATCGCCGAGACGCATGGCCGCGACATCCTGCGCGCGACCGTCGGCACCTCGGTCTCGCCGGCGCTGGCGCTCGCCGTGATCTCGGTCGAATCCTCGGGCCGCGCCGATGCCGTCAGCCATGCCGGCGCGCAGGGGCTGATGCAGCTGATCCCGGCCACCGCGCGGCGCTTCGGCGTTGCCGACAGTTTCAACGCGGCGCAGAACATCACCGGCGGCGTCGCCTATCTCGACTGGCTCCTGCGGCATTTCGACCGCGACGTGGTGCTGGCGCTTGCCGGCTACAATGCCGGCGAGGGCGCGGTGCAGCGCGCCGGCGGCGTGCCGAACTACGCCGAGACGCGCGACTATGTGCCCAAGGTGCTCGCCGCCTGGACGGTTGCGCGCGGCCTCTGCACCGAACCGCCGCAGCTGCCGACCGATCCCTGCATCTTCCGCATCGGCCAGTTGCGCGCCCAGGCCACGGCCGGCGCGCCGGGCGGCTAGGGTCCGGCTTCTCGAATCCGCTTTATTCGCGCGGCGCGGCGGATTAGGTCTGCCGCATGCGGATCCTGTTTCTGGGCGATGTGATGGGGCGGGCGGGGCGCAAGGCGGTGGCCGAGCGCCTGCCGGCCCTGCGCCGCGACTGGCGGCTCGACTTCGTCGCGGTCAACGGCGAGAACGCCACCGCCGGCGCCGGGATCACACCCGACCACGCCAGGCTGCTGCTCGAGGCCGGCGCCGATTGCGTCACGCTGGGCGACCACGCCTTCGACCAGAAGACGCTCATCCCCTTCATCGAGACCGAACCCCGCCTGCTGCGCCCGCTCAACTTCTCCAAGGTCGCCCCCGGCCACGGCGCCCGGCTCTTCACCCTCGCCGACGGCCGCCGCGTGCTGGTCGCGCAGGTGCTCGGCCAGATCTTCATGAAGCGGCCCTTCGACGATCCGTTCAGCGCCATCGAGCCCGTCCTGCGCGCCCATCCGCTCGGCGGGCAGGCGACTGCCGTCCTCGTCGATGTCCATTGCGAGGCGACCTCGGAGAAGATGGCGCTGGGCCACTGGTGCGACGGCCGCGCCAGCCTCGTCGTCGGCACCCATACCCATGTGCCCACCTCCGACGCGATGATCCTGCCGCGCGGCACCGGCTATCTGACCGATGCCGGCATGTGCGGCGACTACGACAGCGTCATCGGCATGCAGAAGGACGAGCCGATGCGCCGCTTCGTCACCGGCATGCCCTCCGGCCGTTTTGAGCCGGCGCTGGGCGAGGCGACGCTCTCGGGCATCCTCGTCGAGACCGACGATCGCAGCGGCCGGGCGCTGGCGCTCACCCCGGTGCGCCTCGGCGGCCGGCTCTCGGCGGCAGGGCCGGCCCCCGCCGCGCCGCTCCGCTCGGGGCCGGGCCCGTGACCACCGCGCTCGCCCCCGGCCGGCTCTGGCCCGCCTATCTCGCGCTCCTCGCCATCGGCGCGGCCTGGGGGCTGACCACGCCGCTGGTCAAGACCGCGACCATCGCCGGCCACCCGGCGCTTTCCATCGCGCTCTGGCAGGCGGGCATGAACGTCGTCATCCTCGGCGCGATCCAGGCCGCGCGCGGCCGGCTGCACCGCACGCCGCTCGACCCCGCCTCGCTGCGTCTCTACCTCGTCTTCGGCCTCTTCGGCATCGCCCTGCCGCAATGGGCCTCGTTCACCGGCACCACGCATCTGCCCGCCGGCATCATGTCGATCGTCGTCTCGCTGGTGCCGATCTTCGCCCTGCCGCTGGCGCTGGCGCTGGGCACCGAACGCTTCAGCCCCAGGCGCCTCGGCGGCGTCGCGCTCGGCGCCGGGGCCATCGTGCTCCTGACCGCGCCCGGCGCCAGCCTGCCCGAGCCGGGGCTCTGGGTCTGGGTGCTGGTCGGCGCGCTGGCGCCGCTCTTCTACGCCTTCGAGGGCGCCTATGTCGCCGCCTCCCGCGCCCCCGGCGCCGGGCCGTTCCAGCTGCTCTGGGCCGCCTCGGTCGTCGCGCTCGTCGTGCTGATCGGGCTCAATCTCTGGTCCGGCGGAACCCGCTCGCCGCTCGCCGGCTTCGGGATCGCCGAGGCGGCGATCGTCACCGCCGGCGCGCTCTCGATGGCCGCCTATGCGGGCTATATCGCCCTTCTCCGGCGCTGGGGCGCGGTCTTCGGCGCGCAGGTCGCCTACACGGTCACCGGCTGCGGCGTCGTCTGGGCGATGCTGATCCTGGGCGAGCGCTACCCACCGATGGTCTGGGCGGCGCTCTGCGCGCTCTTCGCCGGCTTGTTCCTGGTCCAGCCGCGGCCCGGCGCGGCGATGGTGGAGGTGCGGGCCGATGCTCGGCTTTGAGCTCTCGGGCGACCCCAAGGCGCTCGCCGCGATCGCCATCGTCGTGGGCATGTTCGTCCTCTTCGTGCGCGAGACCTTCCCGGTCGAGGTCACCGCGCTCGCCGGCGCGGCGGTGATGCTGGTGCTCGGCATCGTGCCGCAGGCGGCGGCGATGTCGGTGCTCTCGAACCCCGCACCCTGGACCATCGCCGCGCTCTTCATCATCGTCGGCGGGCTCGTGCGCACCGGCGCGCTCGAGGCGATCTCGCAGGCCGCCGCGCGCAACGTCAAGCAGCGCCCGGTGGCGACGCTCGCCGCGCTCACCTTCACCGTCCTGTTCATGTCGGCCTTCGTCAACAACACGCCCATCGTCGTGGTGATGATCCCGATCTTCATCCAGCTCGCCAAGGCGCTCGGCGTGAAGGCCTCGAAGCTGCTCATCCCGCTGAGCTACTTCGCCATCTTCGGCGGCACGATCACGCTCGTTGGCACCTCGACCAATCTCCTCGTCGACGGGGTGGCGCAGCGCGCCGGCATGGCGCCCTTCGGCATCTTCGAGATCTCCGGCGTCGGCCTCGTCCTGGCACTGGTCGGCGTCGTCTACCTCGCCACTCTCGGCCGCTTCCTGCTGCCCGATCGTGAATCGATGGCGGCGATGCTCTCCGACCGCGCGCCGATGAAGTTCTTCACCGAGGTGGCGCTGCCCGAGGGCTCCAGCCTGATCGGGCGCAAGCTCGACGAGGTCGATGTCTTCCGACGCCAGGGCGCGCGGGTGATCGACGTCCTGCGCGGCGACGCCTCGCTCCGGCGCGACCTCGCCGCGGTGACGCTGCAGGCCGGCGACCGGGTCGTCCTGCGTACCAAGATGTCCGAGATCCTCGGCCTGCAGCAGAACCCCGAGGTGCGGCTCGTCGATCAGCTCTCCTCGGTGCGCACCACGACGGTCGAGGTGCTGATCTCGCCGGGCTGCCGGATGATCGGCCGCTCGCTCGGCCAGTTGCGCCTGCGCCGGCGCTACGGCGTCTATCCGCTGGCCGTGCACCGGCGCAACCAGAACATCGGCCGTCAGCTCGACGACCTCGTGGTGCAGGTCGGCGACAC
>SLPP01000002.1 GCA_007131945.1 Paracoccaceae bacterium
CGACCGCCTCGAATTCCATCGTCGCCTTGTCGGTCTCGATCTCGGCGATGATCTGGCCGGAGGTGATCTCGTCGCCCTCCTTGACCAGCCATTTCGCCAGCGTGCCTTCCTCCATCGTCGGCGAGAGGGCGGGCATCAGGATTTCGGTTGCCATGTCTTCCGTCCCCCTCAGGCTTCCTGCGGCGCTTCCGCGGCGTAGATGTCGGTCCAGAGCTCGTCGAGCGCGGGCTCGGGGCTCTCGCGGGCGAAATCGGCCGATTCGTTCACGATCGCCTTGATCTCCTTGTCGATCGCCTTCAGGTCGTCCTCGGTCGCGTGCTTGCCGGTGACGAGCATCTCGCGCACGTTCTCGATCGCGTCGCGTTCCTCGCGGATCTTCTGCACCTCCTCGCGCGTGCGGTACTTCGCCGGGTCGGACATCGAGTGGCCGCGGTAGCGGTAGGTCATCACCTCGAGGATATAGGGGCCCTTGCCGGCGCGGCAGTGCTTCACCGCCTTCTCGCCCGCGGCCTTGACGGCGAGGACGTCCATGCCGTCGACCTCCTCGCCCGGGATGCCGAAGCTCGCACCGCGTTCCCACAGGCTCGGCGACTTGGTCGCGCGCTGCACCGAGGTACCCATGGCGTATTTGTTGTTCTCGATCACGAAGATCACCGGCAGCGCCCAGAGCATGGCCATGTTGTAGGTCTCGTAGACCTGGCCCTGATTCGCCGCGCCGTCGCCGAAATAGGTGAAGGTGACGCGGTCGTTGCCGAGATACTTGTCGGCGAAGGCGAGCCCCGCACCGATCGGCACCTGGGCGCCGACGATGCCGTGCCCGCCGTAGAAGTGCTTCTCGCGGCTGAACATGTGCATGCTGCCGCCCTTGCCCTTGGAATAGCCGCCCTCGCGTCCCGTGAGTTCGGCCATGACGCCCTTGGGGTCCATGCCGCAGGCCAGCATGTGGCCGTGGTCGCGGTAGGAGGTGACGCGCTTGTCGCCTTCCTCGGCCGCCGCCTCCAGGCCCACGACGACCGCTTCTTGGCCGATATAAAGATGGCAGAAGCCGCCGATCAGGCCCATGCCGTAGAGCTGCCCCGCCTTTTCCTCGAATCGGCGGATGAGCAGCATGTCGCGGTAATACTTGAGCAGTTCCTCGCCGGAAATGTTTGACTTGGCGGTCGTCTTTCGCGCAGCCACGGCTCAGCCCCCCTGTTGCTCACGGCGATAGTTTAGCCTTAAACAATTTCTTACACCAGCGCGCAGGAAATTGCGAGGGGTTTGGCGGGCGTCAGCGGAGAAGAATCTCGTCGGGCCGGATCAGCCCGAGAACGTCGCGCGCCTGCTGATCCAGCAGGTCGAGATCGAGGAAGGCGTCCGACATCCGGTGCGTGCGGTTCTCGATCTCGGCGAGTTCGGCCGCCAGGCGGTCGCGCTCGGCGCGAAGTTGGGCGGCGTCGGCCTCGATCTGGATGCGGTTGAAGAGCCCGTATTCGCCCTGCACGGCGGCGAAGACGAGGTAGGTGCCGAAGGTGCCGGCCAGGGTGAAGAACATCACCGGGCCGAAGCGGGGGCGGCTGCGCTGCATGTCTGTGCTCGATCTGCCTCTCGGCGGGCTTCTGCACATCCTGCCACAGCTGACGGGCAAAGGGAATCCCCTGCCGCGAACCGACTGCGACGTAGGGTCGGGCTTGCCCGGTTCCCGTCGCGGAGTCACCCTGCGCGAAAGGGAGGAGACGCCATGAGACACGCCGCGCCGCGCAGCCAGCTCGAGACGCACGAGGTGTTCAACCAGCCCGCCCCGGCGCTGCCGGACCCCTGGGCGGGGGATGCGGCGTTGCGCGCGCTGATCGGCGAGGATGCGGAACTCGCCGCGTTCGGCGCGGCGCTCGCCGATCCGGACATCCGCGAGGCGGCGCGCGACGCCCAGACGCGGCTGCCCGAGCTCAAGACCTTCGACCGCGCCGGGCGGCGGATCGACGAGGTGCATTTCCACCCGGGCTATCACCGGCTGATGGCGCTGGGGCTGGAGGCGGGCTATGCCGCCAGCGCCTGGGAGGAAGGCGGCAGCCACGCGCGCCATGCCGCCCTCATCTACATGCTGAGCCAGGTCGAGCCCGGCGTCTGCTGCCCGATGACCATGACCTATGCCGCGGTGCCGGCGCTGGCGGCCGACGATGGCCTCGCCGCACTCTGGCGGCCGCGTCTGACCGCGCGCGCCTATGACCCCTCACGCCGGCCGGTGGCCGGCAAGACGGCGGCGACGATGGGCATGGCGATGACGGAAAAGCAGGGCGGCTCGGACGTGCGCGCGAATTCCACCCGCGCCGTGCCGGATGGCGACGGCTACCGGCTGACCGGACACAAGTGGTTCTGCTCGGCGCCGATGTGCGACGGGTTCCTGACGCTGGCGCAGGCGGACGGGGGGCTGACCTGCTTCGTGGTGCCGCGCTGGCTTCCCGACGGGACGCGCAACACGTTCAACATCCTGCGGCTGAAGGACAAGCTCGGCAACCGCGCCAATGCCTCCTCCGAGATCGAATACGCCAACACCTTCGCCCACCGGCTGGGCGCGGAGGGGCGCGGCGTTCAGAACATCATCGAGATGGTGCATCACACCCGGCTCGACACGGCGATGGCGCCGGCCGGGCTGATGCGCGCCGCGCTCGTCGAGGCGCTGCACTGGGCGCGCGGGCGCAGCGTCTTCCAGCGCCGGCTGATCGACCAGCCGCTGATGCGCGCGGTGCTTGCCGATCTGGCGCTCGAATCCGAGGCGGCGCTGATCCTCGGCATGGAGGTCGCCCGCGCCTTCGACGACCCCGCCCGCCGGCCCTATGCCCGGCTCACCGTGGCGCTGGCGAAGTTCCTCTCGAACAAGCGCGCGCCGGGGATGATCTACGAATGCATGGAGGTGCTGGGCGGCATGGGCTATGTCGAGGACACGCCCCTGCCCATGCTCTACCGCGAGGCGCCGCTGAACTCGATCTGGGAGGGCTCGGGCAACGTCATCTGCCTCGACATCCTGCGCACGCTGGCGCGCGAACCGGCGGCCGGCGCACAGTTGAACGCGCGCCTTGACGCCGCGCGCGGGCAGGATGCGCGCTTCGACGCAGCGCTTGCCGCGCATCGCGACCGCTGGCCGGGCCTGCCGCCCGAGGCCGAAGCGCGCTGGTTCGCCGAGAGCCTTTCGCTTCTTCTGACGACGGTGGTGATGATGGAGAAGAGCCCCGTCGCCGACGCCTTCCTCGCCAGCCGGCTCGACGGGCAGCGGGGGCAGATCGCCGGCGCGATGGCCGGGATCGACGCGCAGGCAGTGCTCGACCGCGCCGCGCCGCATTGACCGCCGCGCGGGGCTGTGCGACCTGATCGGCGTCGCAACCGGACCGCGCCCATGAACATCGTTTTCGACATCGGTGACGTGCTGATCGCCTGGCAACCCGAACGCGCCTTCGCGCGGCATTTCCCTGACGAGGCGGCCGCGCGCGCCTGGCTGCGCTCGATCGACTTCTTCGCCTGGAACTACGAATTCGACCGCGGCCGCAGCTTCCTCGAGGCACTCGCCGCGGCCGAGGCCGCGCATCCTGGCCGCACCGGCCCGCTCGAGGGGTATCTCGCGGGATTCCCCGAAACGATCCGCGCGCCGATCGCCGGCACCTGGGCGCTGGTCGACCGGTTGCAGGCGCGGGGGCTTCCGCTCTACGCAATCACCAATTTCGCCGCCGAGACCTGGCCGAAGGCGCTCGCCCTGCATCCGCGCCTGGGCACGGTTTTCCGCGATGTCGTCGTTTCGGGCCACGAGCGGCTGGTGAAGCCCCACGCCGCGATCTTCGAGCTCTTCCTCTCGCGCAACCGGCTTGCCGCCGAGGACTGCCTCTTCATCGACGACAACCCGGCCAATGTCGAAGGCGCCCGTGCCGTCGGCATGGCGGCGCATCACTTCACCACGCCCGCGGCGCTGGCGGCCGAACTCGAACGCCGCGGCCTCATCTGACCCATCGAAAGCCCGACCCATGCCGAAATTCACCGCCGCCGATGGCGCCGCGATCCACTATACCGACGAAGGCGACGGTCGGCCGCTTCTGTGCCTCGCCGGGCTCAGCCGGAACGGGCGGGATTTCGACTATCTCGCGCCGCATCTGCCACCCCTGCGCCTGATCCGGATGGATTATCGCGGCCGGGGCCTGTCGGATTGGACCGGGGCCGAAACCTACACGATCCTCCAGGAAGCGACCGACGTGCTGGGGCTCCTCGACCATCTGGAGTTGCGGAGCACGGCGATTCTGGGCACCTCGCGCGGCGGCCTGATCGGCATGGCGTTGGCGGCGACGGCGCCCGACCGGATCGACGGGCTCTGTCTTGTCGATGTCGGGCCGGAAGTGGACCGCGCCGGGCTGGACCGGATCCGCGACTATGTCGGCCGCCGCCCCGCCGCGCGCAGCCATGCGGAGGTCGCCGCGAAGCTGGAGGCGACCGCGCGGGGTTTTGCCAACGTGCCGCGATCGCGCTGGCTGGAAGAGGCGCACCGGTTTTTCGTCGAAACCGAAGACGGGTTGGATCTGACCTACGACCCGGCGCTGCGCGAAGCATTCCTCGCCGTGGTCGAGGCGCCGCCGCAGGATCTCTGGCCGCTTTTCGACGCCGCCTGTGCGAAGCCGTTGGCGGTGATCCGCGGCGCGGGCTCGGACCTGTTGTCCCGCGCCACCGCTGACGAGATGGCGCGCCGCTGCCCGGCGATGATCCGCGCCGAGGTACCCGATCGCGGGCATGTCCCCTTCCTCGACGAACCCGAATCGCTGGCCGCGATCCGTGACTGGCTGGACCGCCTGCCGTGACCGACATCGCGATGATCGAGGCCGCCGCAGAGCGGTTGAAGGGGTGGGCGCGGCGCACGCCGATGCTGTCCTCGCCTTTCCTTGACGACCTCGCCGGGCGGCGGGTGATGGTCAAGGCGGAATGCCTGCAGCACACGGGATCCTTCAAGTTCCGCGGCGCATGGAACGCGATCTCGGCCTTCGACCCGCCGGGAGTGATCGCCTTTTCCTCGGGCAACCACGCCCAGGGCGTGGCGCTGGCGGCGAGGCTGAAGGGCATCCCGGCGACGATCATCATGCCCTCGGACGCGCCGCGGACGAAGATCGCGAACACGCGCGGGCTTGGGGCCGAGGTCGTGCTCTACGACCGCGCGAGCGAGGACCGCGACGCGATCGGCGCGCGGCTGGCGGCCGAACCGCGCCTGACGCTGATCAAGCCCTTCGACATGGCCGAGGTGATCGCCGGACAGGGAACCTGCGGGCTGGAGATCGCCGAGCAGGCGGCCGAGGAAGGGGTGGAAACGGCGGATGTGCTGGTCTGCTGCGGCGGCGGGGGCCTGACCTCGGGCATCGCGCTGGCGCTGGAGGCCCGCGCGCCGGGCCTGCGCCCGCGACCGGTCGAGCCCGAGGGGTTCGATGACGTCGCGCGCTCGCTGGCGGCGGGCGGGATCCGCGCGAACGACCGCCTGATCGGCTCGATCTGCGACGCGATCCTCACGCCTCGGCCGGGGGATCTGACCTTCCCGATCCTGCGCCGGCTCTGCGGGCCGGGGCTGGCGGTGAGCGAGGACCAGGCGCTGCGGGCGATGGCGCTGGCGCATGACCGGCTGAAGATCGTGCTGGAGCCTGGCGGCGCCGTGGCGCTTGCCGCGGCGCTGTTCCTGCCCGGTCCGGGCGAGGTGGTGATCGCGGTGGCGACGGGGGGGAATGTCGACCGCGAGGTGATGGCCCGCGCGCTGGCCCTGCCGGGCGAGGGCTGAAGCCGGCGCGGTGCGCGCATGCGCGCAATCCTGCAAGCGCCTGAAAAGTAAAATCAATCCTGCAGCGTTAACCGCATTGAAAGCTTTCGGAAGGTCCTCGTTCGACCCGGACGGGGCTTGCTGTCCTCGTCCCGGGCGGCGGATTTCCGGTGCAGCGGCGCGCGGAGGGCGGCGTCAGTTCGCCGCGTCCGAAGGTCCGGAAGATCCGGCCGGGCGAAGCCGGTAGACACCCTCGGGCAGGTCGAGCGCGGCGAAAAGCTCCTGCACCTGCCGCGGCGACAGCGTGACCTTCGCCACACGGTCGCTCTGCGGGTCGAGTTGCTCGATCGTCACGCAATCCTCGAAGGCGGTGACCGTCACGTCCTCCTGCAGATGCGGGTCGCCCTCGTCGACGAGGATGATGACGGTGGCGTCGAAGTCGTGCTCGATGGTGAACATGGCTCCAACCTAAGCGCAAACGCGCCGCTTGCAAGCGCCGGATGGCGCGCGCGTCGGTGTGCATGGCCGCGCGTGTTTCGCGGACACATCGCGTGCGCAGCGCATGCCTGCATTGCGCGGGTTGCACATCCGCGCGGTCATGCGTTGCGCGGGTTGCACATCCGCGCGGGCAACCGCTGCACGACGCAAGCGTTCGGCCCGGTTTCGGGATCGGCATTGCGGTGATAGGTTCAAGCTGCCGGTGATCCGGGGGCGCGCGCGATGGAGGGACCAGACGATATGACGACAGCGCGGCACGTCATCGTGACGGGCCGCGTCCAGGGCGTCGGGTTCCGGGCCTGGACGCGCAAGCGGGCGCAGGC
>SLPP01000405.1 GCA_007131945.1 Paracoccaceae bacterium
CCGCGGCCATCGCCAGCCCGCCCGCCGCGTCCGGCACCAGCACAACCTCGCCCGCCTTGGCGGCAAAGCCCGTCGTCTCCACCCAGGCGCGGGCGGCGACGGGCAGGGTCTCCAGCCAGTCGGTCAGGTCCTCCACCCGGAGCGCGTGCAGGGGCAGGGCGGCGGGATCGGCGGGGGCGAAATCGGGATCGGGCAGCATCGAGGGCTCGCGCGCTGGAAGGGTCGCGCGCAGCCTAGTGCATCGATCGGTGATTGGAAATCGCCGCCCGTCGGGCGCGCGCGCCCGGCGTCAGAGCGAGAGGCCGGGAACCTCCCATACCTGCGCCAGCGACCGGTCGCCGATGCGCACCAGCCGCTCCCAGACGGCGCGGAAGGCGATCATGTCGCCCCGGCCGGCCGACACGCCCAGATCGCGCACCACCCGCGCCAGCGAGGTCAGCCCGATATCGGCGCTGAGCCGCGAGACGATGCGCGCCTCGCGCGCGATCTCGCTCAGCGCGCCCTGCCGGTACTGCCACTCGATATCGGCGAGTCGCTCGGAAATGTCCTCGACCCGGTCCATCACGTAGGATTCGGCGCCACGCTCGCCCAGCTTCTGGAAAAGCTGGTCGAGCCGCGCCGTGTCGATCACGACTCGCTCACGATGACGTATGTCAACAACGGTCTTCACACCCACACCTCGAAAAATCTACCCCGTTCGGCAGCCTGCTGGGCGGGACCTAACAAAGTCTTTCGGCAACGTCCCTATTCAATTCGCATTCGAGTCGACTCCGATGAGTCGAAGGAACCGAACGCGAAGTCCACAAACACACCGAACCACAGACCTGCAGGCCCACAAGGCAAAACGCAACAGAAATTAACCTATATTGACGAAATGCTACATCCAGTCTGCATCCTAATCAAGGCTGGAAACCCTTCGCATCAGCCGCTAGCGTGGCCGGGGCGAGGATACGGGACAATAGATGGGGGGCGGCGCCATGGCGACAGAAACCCTGCCGAGGGCGGCCACCGTCGAGGGGCTTCTTCAGGACTGGGCCGACGCGCTGCTTACGCGTGACCCGGCGCAGGTGACCGCGCTTTACGCGCCCGACGCGGTGTTGGTGCCGACGATAGCGGACTGGCCGCGAAAGACGCCGGCGGATATCGCCGACTACTTCGAGGAATTCCTGGCGGGCGGGCCTGTCTGCCGGGTCGTGGAGGGCACGATCCGTCCGATGGGCGAGGTTGCGGTGCATTCGGGCGTCTACCGGTTCCGGATGACCGCGCTCGAGGGGCGCCCGGTGATCGATGCCCGCTTCACCTTCGTCTACCAGCGGATCCACCGCGTCTGGAAGATCGTGGCACACCATTCCTCGGCCATGCCCGAAGCCTGATGCGGCGCCGGATCGCCGACGCCACGGGATCGAGCGGCAATCGCTCAACCTATTGCGAAGTGTGCAGGGCGACACACTACTTGAGGTTGCGCCCGGTCTGGCCTATCCATGGAGTCGGAAGAAGCCCTGGCCATGCCCCGCGGCGTCGCCGCGCCGTTGCGCGAGAAGCACGCAAGCGGGGGTGGCCGGTCGGCGCTCCGGGGCGGGTCAGGGTGGCGGATGCCGGGTTTCTTGCAGTTTCTGACGCGGCCGCAGAAGCAGGCGATCATCCTCGCGCTCGATGTCGTGCTGGTTCCGGTGGCGTTGCTCGCCGCGCTGTCGCTGCAGCCGGGAAACTGGCTGTCGCCGGGCTGGCCGCTCGACGAGCGGGCCGCCCTCGCGGTGATGATGACGGCCTGCGCGGCCCTGTCGCTGACCCTCGGCCTGCCGCGCATCCAGATGAAATCCTACGAGATCTCGGCGATGGGGCGCAGCGCGGTGCTCGCCGCCACGCTGTCGCTGCTGCTTCTTCTGCTCGCTGGTCGCCAGGCAACCATCCTGCCGGCGAGCGTGCCGGTGCTTTTCGGGCTGGTCTTCCTCTTTCTCTGCGCCGCCAGCCGCCTTCTCCTCCTGCAGTTGTTGCTGCGGCTCCATCGTGGCGGGCAGGCGCGCTCCCGCGTCCTGATCTACGGCGCCGGGACGACCGGCATGCAGCTGGCGCTGGCGCTGCGACGGCATGCGGCGATCCGCCCGATGGGGTTCGTCGATGACAATGCCGTCCTGCACGGGCTGACCGTCGCGGGCCTGCCGGTGCATCCGCCGCAGAAGCTTGCCGCGCGCATCGCCGCGCTGAAGATCGACCGCGTCATCCTCGCGATGCCGTCGCTCGGCCCGCCGCGCCGGGCGCGGATCGCCCGGCGGATCGCCGATCTCGGCGTCGAGGTGCAGAGCGTGCCGTCCTTCGCGCAACTGATCGGCGCGGAGGAGATCCTCGCGCGGCTGGCGCCCGTCCTGCCGGCGACGGTGCTCGGCCGGGAACCTCTGTGCGACCGGTTGGGCGGCGGCGGCGAGGCCTATCGCGGCCGGTCGGTGCTGATCACCGGCGCCGGCGGGTCGATCGGTTCCGAACTCTGCCGCCAGGTGCTGGATTGCGCCCCGGCGCGGCTGGTCCTGATGGAACTGTCGGAACACGCGCTCTACACGATCGAGAACGAGCTTCGCACCCGCGCCGCGACGCACGGCTGCGCGATCGTGCCGGTTCTGGGAAGCGTGAGCGATCGCCGGATCGTGCGCCAGGTCCTCGAGCAGTACCGGATCGACGTGGTGCTGCACGCCGCGGCCTACAAGCATGTCCCGATGGTCGAGGCCAATCCGATCGCCGGGATCGCCAACAACGTTTTCGGCACCCGCACGCTGGCGCAGGCGGCGCGCGACTCCGGCGTCGGGCTTTTCGTGCTGGTCTCGTCGGACAAGGCGGTGCGGCCGGTCGGGGTGATGGGCGCGACCAAGCGGCTGGCCGAGATGATCGTCACCGACCTGGCGCGGGAATCGCCGCATACCGTCTTCGCGACCGTCCGCTTCGGCAATGTGCTGGACACGTCGGGCTCGGTGATCCCGCGCTTTCGCGAGCAGATCCTGCGCGGCGGGCCGGTCACGCTGACCGATCCGGAGGCGACGCGCTTCTTCATGACCGCCCGGGAAGCCGTGCGCCTCGTCCTCTGGGCCGGGACGCTGGCGCGCGGCGGCGAGATCATCGTGCTCGACATGGGGCGGCCGGTGCGCATCGCCGATCTGGCGCGGCAGATTGTCGCCGCCTCGGGCTATACGGTGCGCGACGCCGACCGGCCCGACGGCGATATCGAGATCGTGGTGACCGGGCTGCGGCCGGGCGAGAAGCTGCACGAGGAGCTTTCGATCAGCGGCGAGCTGCGCCCGCTTCCGCACGAGAAGCTCTTCTGCTCGGTCGAGCATGGCCTCGCGGGGTTCGAGCTTGCCCGCGCGCTGCAGGCATTGCGCAAGGCGACGGCGGCGGGCGACGCGGCGCAGGCGGCCGAAGAGGCGCTCTACTGGAGCCGCCGCGACCTTACGCCGCAGCGGATGGTCCCGGCGGCGCGGGCCGCCGACCGGGCGGCAGGTGCGAGATGAACGGCGCGGGGCGCCGCGAGACCGTCGCCGATGCGCCGGGGTCACGGTGCGAACGGGCGTTGCCGACAACCCTTTGCAGGCCGGGCCGCCCGCGCTAGATTGACACCGACTTGGGGGCGGAACCAACGCGTGAACCAGGTACTTCCACCCGATCTGTTCTGCTTCCCGCTCGAAATCGCGGGGCTGAAGAAATGCCGAGCCGTCGGGGATGCCCTGCTGCGCGCGATGCGCCCCTTTGGCATGACGACCTACGCGATCGGCGCCCTGCCGCATCCCGACGATCCCTATCCGGGCGGCTTCGCCGTCAGCAACTGGCCGTCCGAATGGACGCAGACCTATTTCTCCGGTCACATGGGCGAGCACGATCCCTTCCTGCACGCGCTGCAGCTCAGTTCCGCCCCGGTCTCGCCGCGCGATATCCGAGAGGGGCGTGCGGGCTTCGCGCCCTCGCCCGAGGAGCTGGCGGTGATGGACGCGGCGGCCGCGATCGGACGCCCGAACGGGCTGGCGGTGCCGATCTACGGCGCGCAGGGCTATCGCGGCATCGGATGCGTCTGCGGTCCGGGGCCCGACCCCGATCCGCGCACGCGCATCGTGCTGCAGTTCCTCGTCTGGCACGCGCATGAGCGGATGCGCGCGCTCTATGCCGCCGATACCGGCACGGAAACGCCGCGCCTGTCGCTGCGCGAGCGCGAGGTGCTCAACGCCGCCCGCCGGGGGCTCAGCGACGACGAGATCGCGCAGGCCGCCGCGATCTCGGTCCGCACCGTCCGCTTCCACTTCGAGAACGCGCGTCGCAAGCTCGAGGCCCGCAACCGCACCGAGGCGATCGCCACCGCGGTGCAGCTTCAGCTTCTCGGTGTATAAGCCCCAGAGAATGCACCTGTGAGTTCTGACAGTTGTTCGGGCGCGGCGTCGTGGTCTAAGTGGAATCATTGATGGGTGTTTTCCAGTTCGATATTGAAAAGCGGCCTTCCGTCACAGCCGGGAGGCCGCTTGCTTTTTGGCGAGTCGCTCCCCCGATTTGATATTCCGGCCGGTCCGCCCCAGATTGTGGGCTGGTGAAACGAAGAAGGGGAGCATCATGCGCATTCTTTCCGGTCTGGCCGTCGGCGCCCTCGCGCTAGGACTTGCAGATCCGGCCAAGGCGGACAGTCCCTATTCGGTCGAGATCCTCGCCGAGGGGCTGGAGCGCCCCTGGGCCATGGCCTTCCTGCCGGGGAGTTCCGACCTGATCCTCACCAGCCGTCTCGGCCGGGTGATGATCTACGAGGCCGAAAGCGGCGAGATCCTGGAGATCACCGGCGCGCCCGAGGTCGATGCCCGCCGCCAGGGCGGGCTTCTGGACATCGCGCCGGCGCCCGATTTCGCGCAGTCGAGCCACGTCTACATGACCTGGAGCGGGCGCATCGAGGGCAGCGACACCACGACACATCTGGGCCGCGCCCGGCTCGACCGCGCGGCCGGCGCGCTCGCCGATCTGGAGGTGCTGCACGTGGTCGGCCCGGCGATGGACAGCCAGGCGCATTACGGCTCGCGCATCGTCTTTGCCGACGGGCATGTCTTCGTCGGGCTCGGCGACCGCAACCGCAAGGATTTCGGCCCCGACCACATCTCGCAGGATCTTTCCAGCGAGAACGGCTCGGTCATCCGCCTGACGCCGGACGGCGCGATCCCCGAGGACAATCCCTTCGTCGGCGAGGAAGGCGCGGCCGGCGCGATCTGGTCCTATGGGCACCGCAACATCCAGGCCATGGCCGTCCATCCCGGCACCGGCGAGATCTGGCTCGCCGAGCACGGCGAGGCCGGCGGCGACGAGATCAACGTCGTCGCGCGTGGCGGGAACTACGGCTGGCCGCTCGCCGCCTTCGGGGTCGATTACCGCACCGGCGAGCGGTTCGCCGAGCCGCACCGGCCCGGCGACGGCTTCGTCGCGCCCGTCTTCCACTGGCCGCCGGGACGCGAGGATCATTTCCCACCCTCGGGCATGACCTGGTATACCGGCGAGGCCTTCCCCGACTGGCAGGGGCATCTGCTGGTGGGCAACCTCTTCCACCGCTATCTCGGCCTCTTCGCCGTCGACGGTCACGAGGTCAGCGCACCCATCCGTCTGCTCGAGGGCGAGGGCTGGCGCATCCGCGATGTCGCCGTCGGACCCGAGGACGGGTTCATCTACGTGATCGCCGACGATGACGCCGCGCCGCTGGTGCGGCTGGTGCCGGCGAACGGGGCGGACGGCTGATGCGCGACATCGACGGCGCCCGCATGCGCGCGATCCTCGTGCTCGCCGCGTCGGTGGCGTTCATCCTCTTTTCCTATCTCGCCCCGGATTTCACCGGCTACCGGGCCGACCAGATGCCGCATGCCGAGGCGCGGCCGCCGATCCAGCCCGCCGGCTTCGCCTTCGCCATCTGGGGCGTGATCTATCTCTGGCTCCTGCTCGGCGCCGGTTTCGGCCTTCTGCAGCGGGCCGAGGCGGCCGACTGGGACGCCCATCGCTGGCCGCTGATCGGCGCGATGGTGCTGGGGGCGGGCTGGCTCTGGGTCGCGGTGCAGAGCCCGCTCATGGCGACGGTGATCATCTGGGCGATGCTGGTGCTGGCGCTCTTCGCGCTGGCGCGGGCGCCCGAGCGGGACTTCTGGTGGGCGCGCGTGCCGATCGGTCTCTTCGCCGGCTGGCTGACCGCAGCGAGTTTCGTCTCGCTCGGGCTGGTACTGGCGGGATACGGTGTCCTCGGCTCGGGCCGGATCGCGGCGCTCCTGCTCTTGCCGCTGGCCGCGGCCTTCGCCGTCGTGGTGTATCTGCGGCTCGCGCCCGGCGGGGCCTATCCGCTGGCCGCCGGCTGGGGTCTCCTCGGCATTGCCGCGGCGAATGTCGGGATCCATGTCGATGTCGCGGTGCTGGCGGTCGTCGGGCTCTCGGTCCTGGCCGGGATCTGGTGGCGGCGGACCTTTCGCGCGGCCTGAACCTGGCGTCAGGGCA
>SLPP01000398.1 GCA_007131945.1 Paracoccaceae bacterium
AGCTGGTATATCACGCTGGTTTCCAATACCGACGTCTTCCCCGAGCCCCCGACCTCCTGGCGCGCGCTCTGGGACGAGGCGAACCGCGACCGGCTGGGGCTGCTGGCGCTGGCGTCGAACTCGTTCCTGCTCGAGATCACCGCCAAGACCTGGTTCGGCGATACCGACATCCTCGCCACCGACGAGGGCGTGATGGAGGTGCTGGAAAAGCTCGCCGAGCTGCGCCCCAATGTCCGGCTCTGGTACCGCGACGAGGGTCAGTTCCAGCAGGCCCTGGAATCGGGCGAGATCCCGATGGGCCAGTACTATCACGACGTCACCGGACTCGCCGCCGCCGATGGCCAGCCGGTGCGCTCGACCTTCCCCGAGGAAGGCGCGGTGCTCGATTCGGGCTCCTGGGTGGTCTCCTCGGCGTCGTCGGCGATCGAGCAGGCGCAGACCTTCATCGACTACATGGCGCGCCCGGACGTGCAGGCCAAGCTCGCCCGTTTCGTCGGCACCGCGCCGACCGTGGACCGCGCGCTCACCGACCTGACGGACGAGGAGTTTGCCGCCGTTGCCTCGGACCTGCCGCCGATCCTGCCCTTCTACGACCTCTACGTGGATCGCGCCGACTGGGTGAACCAGCAATGGTCCGAGATGATCACCGGCTGACGCCGCCACCGGCCCGGGCACCGCGTCGGGCCGGGATTCCCGGGAGAGATCGATGACCGAGCTTACGCTGCGCGGTCTGACCAAGCGGTTCGGCGCCACCACCGCCGTCGAGGACGTCACGCTGGACATCCCGAACGGCCGCTTCGTCTGCCTGCTCGGCCCCTCGGGCTGCGGCAAGACCACTCTCCTGCGCCTGATCGCCGGACTCGAGGAGCCGAGCGCGGGGCAGATCCTTGTCGCCGGACAGGACCAGACACGGGTGCCGACGCACAGGCGCGATTTCGGCATGGTGTTCCAGTCGCTCGCGCTTTTCCCGCATCTGACGGTGGCCGAGAATATCGCCTATCCCCTGGCGATCCGCGGGGTCGACCGCGCCACGCGGCGCAGGCGCGCGGCCGAACTCCTCGAGCTCGTGCGCCTTCCGGACGTCGGGGACCGGCGCATCCACCAGCTCTCGGGCGGCCAGCGCCAGCGCGTCGCGATCGCGCGCGGTCTCGCCATCGACCCCAGGGTCTTCCTCCTCGACGAGCCGCTGTCGGCGCTGGATGCGAACCTGCGCGAGCACATGCAGGTCGAACTGCGCCAGCTGCAGCAGCGCCTCGGCGTCACCACCCTCGTCGTCACGCATGACCAGAAGGAGGCGCTGACCATGGCCGACATGCTGATCGTCATGGACCAGGGCCGGGTGCAGCAGACGGGCGCGCCGATGGAGATCTACCGCGATCCGGCCAATGCCTTCGTCGCGGGCTTCATCGGCTCGACCAACCTGCTGCCCTGCCGCCTTGCCGGCCGGCAGATCCGGGTGGCGGGCACGACGCTCGACCTGGCCGAGGGCGACCGGGTGAAATCCGCCGATGGCGACGCCGTCCTGTCCGTCCGACCCGAAGACGTGCGCTTCGCCGAGACCGGCCTGCCGGCACGCGTCACCTTCATCCGTGACCTGGGCGAAAGCGTGCAGATCGTCCTCGACCTCGAGGGGCGCGAGGTCTCGGCCGTCTTTACCCCCCGAGACCGGCCGGAGGTCGGGCTGGGCGATACCGTGCATCTGACCTTCGAACCCGGCCGCCGTGTGGTGCTGGCACCATGAGCGTGAGGGACCAGAAGGCGACGCCGGGCTGGCTGGGGGCGATCCCGGCGGTCTGGTTGGCCGTGCTGTTCCTGGTCCCCTTCGCGATCATGCTCTCGGTCAGCGTCGCGCATCGCGTGCCCGGCGGCTTCTTCGAGCCGGGGTTCGAACTGACCAGCTACGCGCGACTGTTCACGCCCTTCTTCGGGCGGATCCTGCTGACGTCGATCCTGATCGCGGCCGGCGCGGCACTGATCTGCGTGGCGCTGGCCTTCCCCTTCACCGTGATCCTGGCCGGGATGCGGCGGCGGGCGCAGACGCTGGTGCTGGTGATCCTCCTCGCCGTGCTGTCGCTATCGGAAGTCATCATCGGCTTCTCGCTCTCGACGCTGCTTTCGCGCACCGCTGGCGTCGGCAACCTTTTCGCCTGGATCGGGCTGATCGAGACCTCGCAGGCCTACACGCCCGGCCTCTTCGCGCTGATGGCGGGGCTTTGCTACCTGGGCTTTCCCTACGCCGTCCTTGTCCTCTACCCGCCCGTCTCGCGGCTCGACCCCGAACTCGGCGAGGCGGCGCGCAGCATGGGCGCCTCGCCCCTGCGCGCCTTCCTGAGCGTCACCGTGCCGGTCCTGCGCGCCCCGATCCTCGGTGCGCTGATCCTCGTCTTCGTCTTCACGCTGGGCGCCTACCTCCTGCCGCAGATCCTCGGCCGGCCGCGGCACTGGACGCTGTCGGTACACATCACCGACCAGGCCATCTTCCAGTCGAACCTGCCCTTCGCCGCGGCGATGGCCATCGTGCTGCTCATCGTCGCGCTGGCGATGGTCGGCCTCGCGCTGCTCCTCGGGCGCGAACGGGAGGGACGCGCATGAGACCGCTCGGCCCATTCTATATCCTCGTGATCCTGGCACTCCTCGCGGCGCCCCTCGTCGTGGTCACCGGCGTTTCGCTCAACAGTGCGCAGAGTCTGCGCTTTCCGCCGCAGGATCTGTCGCTGCGCTGGTACGCCGCCCTCTTCCAGCAGGCCGACTGGATGGGGCCGCTGCGCAACTCGGTGGCGATCGCGGCGCTCGCGAGTCTCCTGGCCGTCGCCGTCGCCCTGCCGCTGGCGCTGCATGTCTGGGCGCGGGGTGGCTGGCTCGGCCGCGCGCTCTACACGCTCGGCGTCGCCCCCTTCATGCTGCCGCCGGTCATCACCGCGCTCGGCTTCCTCGTCTTCTGGGTCTCGCTCGGCATGTACGGACAGATGACCGCGACCGTCGTCTCGCACGCGGTCTTCCTGGTCACGCTGCCGCTGGTGACGATCTCGCTGGGCCTGCAGGCGGTCGATCCGGCGCTGATCGAGGCGGCACGGGTCATGGGCGCGACGCGTGCCAAGGTGCTGCGCACGGTCGTGCTGCCCCTGATCCTGCCCTACATGATCTCGGGCTACGCCTTCGCCTTCGTGCTCTCGCTCAACGAATACATCATCGCCTACATGGTCGCGGGCTTCACGGTCGAGACGCTGCCGATCAAGATCTTCAACAGCCTGCGCTACGGCTACACGCCGATCATGGGGGTGGTGTCGGTGCTGTTCGTCGTCATCGCGGTCGTGGTCTTCGGGCTGATCGGGCGGTTCGGCAACCTGCCCCGGCTCCTCGGCGCGGAAAGGATGCGCGAATGACCCAATGCACGCTTGCCCTCTGGCAGGGCGCCGGGGTGCCGGGTGATATGCCGGCGACGCTGGCCGAGGTGGCGCGCATCGCCGACCATGCCGCTGCCGCCGGCGCCGAACTACTCGTTTTCCCAGAGGGTTACCTTACTGGCTACCACATTCCCGGACTTGCCCCTGGCAGCCTGCCGGGGGTCGAGGATGCGCTGGTGCAGGTCGGCGGCATTGCCGCAGCCGCCGGTCTGGGCCTGGTGATGGGCACGCATCTGGACGAGGGCGGGCGGCTGCGCAACTCCGCGGTGATCTTCGACGCCGGGGGGACAGAACTCGGCCGCTATCACAAGCGCACGCTTTTCGGTGCCTGGGAAAAGGCGACCTTCACGCCGGGCAATGCCGGCTTCGTCTTCGACGCCTCTGGCCTGCGCGTGGGCGTGGCGATCTGCTACGATGTCGAGTTTCCGGAACTGGTCCGCGCCTATGCCCGCGACGGCGTGCAGCTGGTCGTCGTGCCCACCGCGCTGATGGAGCCGCACGAGCGCGTCGCGCGACTGGTGGTGCCGGTCCGGGCGATGGAGAACCAGATCTTCCTGGGCTACGCCAATCGCTCGGGCACCGAACCGGGGCTGACCTTCACCGGCCTTTCGTGCATCTGCGGTCCGCGCGGACAGATCCTGGCGCAGGCGGCGGCGGAGCCTGTGCTGCTGACGGCGCGCCTGGACACCGCGATCCTCGAGGCCGAGCGGGCGGAGAGCTGCTATCTGGACGATCTTGCCCGGTTCGGCGGGTTCTGAAGACGGCTCGCGTATCGGCCCCCGCCAACGCGGCGCCTGACCGGCGCCGAGACGAGGGCGCTGCGGATCGGTTGACGAAAGCTTGACGCGGCGCGCGCGGGGCTGGCGCGATTGCGGGCGAAAACGGCTCGGGGACCTTGTTTCGCTGGGATTCCGTCTGTCGCAAAGCGTAGGACAGGCGTAGGATAGGCGCAGGACTCGCGTAGGACTCTGGCCGCCATTTCGCCCGTTCGTGGCCCTCCGGACGCCTGCGGACTGCGTCGGGTCGGTCCCGGCAGACAGGGAATACGGCAGAGGCAAGCGCTCGCGTCGGCCGAGCCGCTCGTCGCGATCACGTCTCGCGGGTGTCGAGGGGCGGCTCCGCCGGCTCGTCGGCCTGACCCGCAAGGAGCGCCTCGAAGCGGCGGCGCTGCGCGGCGGTCCAGTGAACCGTGAGCTGCATCGCCGCCTCGCCCGGCGTCTCGGACTGCACGACGCCCTGATCGTGGAGCCAGGCGCGGGCGCGGCCGGCGGCATAGGGCAGCTCCAGCACCGCCGTCGTGCGCGCCGCGTCGAGCGCCTCTGTGATCGCGGCAAAGACCGCCTCCAGTCCCTTCCCGGTCAGCGCCGAGGCCGGGAAGACGCCCGCGCGTCGGGCGGCGACGGTCAGGCGCGCATCGTCGGCGGGCAGGAGGTCGGCCTTGTTCCAGACCTCGATCCGCGGTGTCGTCTCGGCGACGCCCAGCTCGGCCAGGATCGCCTCGACATCCGCCGCCTGCGCCTCGCTCTCGGGATGGGCGATGTCGCGGACATGGACGATCAGGTCGGCCTCGAGCACCTCCTCGAGCGTGGCGCGGAAGGCCGCGACCAGCTGCGTCGGCAGATCCGAGATGAAGCCCACCGTGTCGGACAGGATCACCTGCAGCCCGCCGGGAAGCCGCACCGCGCGCATCGTCGGGTCGAGCGTGGCGAAGAGCATGTCCTTCGCCATCACCTCGGCCCCGGTCATGCGGTTGAAGAGCGTCGACTTGCCGGCATTGGTGTAGCCGACCAGCGCCACCACCGGGTAGGGCACGCGGCGGCGCGCGGCGCGGTGCAACTCGCGCGTGCGCGCGACCTTGTCGAGCTGCTTGCGCAGGCGCACGATCTGCGTGTCGATGGCGCGCCGGTCGGCCTCGATCTGCGTCTCGCCGGGGCCGCCGACGAAGCCGAGCCCGCCGCGCTGGCGCTCGAGATGCGTCCAGGCGCGCACCAGCCGCGTGCGCTGGTAGCTGAGCGCGGCCAGTTCCACCTGCAGCACGCCCTCGCGCGTGCGCGCCCGGTCGGCGAAGATCTCGAGGATCAGCCCGGTCCGGTCGAGCAGCTTCACCTTCCAGTCGCGTTCGAGGTTGCGCTGCTGCACCGGGCTCACCGGCCCGTCGATCAGCACGAGCTCGATCCCGCCCGCCTCGATCCGCGCCTTCAGCTCCTCGAGCTTGCCCGAGCCGAAGAGCCGGCCGGGATGCGCCCGCGGCAGGCGCACGATCTCGCCGCCGGCAAGCTTGATCCCCGGCAGGGCGCGCGCCAGCGCCATCGCCTCGGCGAGCGCCGCCTCGGCGGTGCGTGTCGCGGGCTCGCCGCGGATCTCGGGATGCAGCACGAGCGCGAGGGTCGGCTGCGTGCCACCCGCGCCGCCCGGTTCGGAACGCTCGATCGCCATCGCAGCCGACCGCGCCGGCTCAGTCGTCGCCGGTATACAGATTGATCGGCTGGCCCGGCATCACGGTCGAGATCGCGTGCTTGTAGACCAGCTGGCTCTGCCCCTCGCGGCGCAGAAGCACGCAGAAATTGTCGAACCAGGTGATCACGCCCAGCAGCTTGACCCCGTTGATCAGAAAGATGGTGACCGGAACCTTGTTCTTGCGAACGTGGTTGAGAAAGGCGTCCTGAAGATTCTGTTTGTCATTGGCCATCGCTTTTGCCTTTTTTATCCGTGGCCTGCGTCAATGAGCGCCGACGCAGCGTTCCTCCCGTGGTGGAGTATGAAACGGCTTGCGCGATCTTTCCAGCCCAAAATCCCGCGACCGGCGGCTTGGGCGCAGGTTGTGGCGCGCCTGAACCGCAGGTTGCATCAGTTGCGTCCGATCCGGGCCATCACCAGCGCCACGAGGACGAGGATCTCGAGCCGGCCGAGAATCATCGCGAAGGCGAGCACCATGCGCGCCGAATCGCCAAGCCCGCTCCACAGGAGCGGCGCCTCGGCGGCGACCTGCGTCAGCGGCCCGGTCGTGGTCAGCGCGGCGATGCCGAAGATCAGCGCCGTCTCGAAGCGCAGTCCGAGGACCATCAGCAGCGCCACCAGCGTCACCGCGACGATGGCGAAGACCATGACCATCAGCCAGGCGGCGCGCGCGCCATGCGTCGCCAGCAGCCGCGCCTTGTGCCCGCCGCCGACGACAAGCGAGGGATAGACCAGCCGCTCGAGCTCGACCCGGCCCATCCGCGCCATCGCGTGCACGCGCAGGAGCTTCACCCCGCCTGCGGTGGTCGCCACCCCGCCGCCCATCAGCGCCAGGCCCACCAGCATCAACCCCGGCGGCGACAGCCCCGACCAGGCGCGCATCGTCGCCCAGTCCTCGCTGACCATGCCGGTGGTGGTCAGGAACGAAAGCCCGTTGAAGGCCATACCCCAGACCGCCCGTCCCAGCGCCGGGAAGGCCTCGTCCTCGGGCAGATCGGCACCGGCGACGACGTGGCGCAGGACGATGATCAGGATCGCCGCGACGATCAACACTGCGGCGGCGGCGAGTTCGGGGTCGCGGCGCGGCGCGAAACGCTCGAAGCCCTGCGGCCCGGGACGCAGCCGCAGGCTGAGCGCCGGCAGGAGCGCGAGAAAGAGCACCGCCTCCGCCCCGGGCCCGATCGGCCCCAGACCGATCTGCGGCAGCACGCCCGAGGTGGAGAGCGCCGCCATCGCCTGCATCAGCGCCTGGAAGCCCGGCACACCCAGCGCGGTGAGCGCGGCCCAGACCAGCGCGGTCACGCCGAGATAGGGCGGCAGCACCAGGTCGAACTGCTGGCGCAGGCGCACCGCCACGTCGTCGCCGGCATCGGCGCGCATCAGCGGCACCTGTGCCTTGTCGCGGATCACCTCGAACCCGCCGAGGCCGAGCGGCGCCAGCAGCGCCATCACCGCGACCAAGATGAAGAGCCCGCCGAACCAGGCCACCATCCCGCGCCACAGATGCACCGACTCCGCGATCCCGATCCGCGCCTCGAGCAGCGTCGCGCCGGTGGTGGTGAAACAGGCGACCATCTCGAACCAGGCATCGCGAAAGCGCAGGCCGGGCACGATCTCGACCAGCGGCAGGGCCATCGCCGCGGGGAGCAGAAGATAGGTCGCGGCGAAAAGCGGCAGCAGCGCGTTCGCCCAGCGTCGACCGGTGCCGCCGATCAGGGCGATCGCCAGAAGCGCGGCGAGCAGCATCAGGAAGATACCGGAATAGAGGAAGGCCCGCCCGACGGGCGCCGCCCCGGAGAGGAAGGCATGCCCCGAGGGCACCAGCATCGCCGCCCCGGTCGCGCCCAAGAGCACGACCGGAACCGGCGTGCGGATGAGGCCGGCGGCCATGTCAGAAATACTCCACCGCCACCTGCAGGAGCCGCTCGACCTCGGGGACGTCCTTCTTCAGCACGAAGATCACCAGGATGTCGCCGGCCTCGAGGAGCGTCGAGCCGCGCGGCCGCACCAGCGCCCCGCCCTTGAGCACGGCGCCGACGAGCACCCCCTCGGGGAAGTCGGCGGAGGCGATGGTGCGCCCGGCCAGCGACGAGGTCGAGAGCACCTGCGCCTCGATCACCTCGGCCTCGCCGTCGCCGACGGTGTAGATCGAGCGGACGCGGCCGTGGCGGACATGGCGCAGGATCGACGAGACGGTCGTCGCGCGGGGGTTGATGTAGGCGTCGATGCCGAGATGCTCCATCAGCGGGGCGAGCGACGGGTCGTTGATCAGCGCGATCGCGAGCTTGCAGCCCATCGCCTTGGCGCGGACCGATGCGAGGAGATTGATCTTGTCGTCGTCGGTGACGGCAAGGACGGCATCTGCCCGCTCGACCCCGGCCTCGGCCAGGATCTCGCTGTCCATCCCGTCGCCGTTGAGCACGATCGTGCGTTCCAGCGCATCCGCCGCCAGTTCGGCGCGGGCGCGGTCGCGTTCGATCGCGCGGACACGGATGCGCTCGGGCCGCTGCTCGAGCGTCCGCGCCACGGTCAGGCCGACATTGCCCGCCCCGATCAGCACCACCCGTTCCTGCCGGGCCAACGGCTTGCCGAAGATCTCGAGCGTGCGCGCCAGATCCTCGGTATCCGAGATCACGTAGACCTGGTCGCCGGCGAAAAGCTGGTCCTCGGGCTCGGGCGCGAAGAGCCGCCCGGCGCGGCGCACGCCGACGACGATGGCGCGCAGGGTCGAGAAGAGCTCGGTCAGCTGTCGCAGCGCGGTGTTGAGCACCGGGCAGTCCTCGGCCAGCACGATCCCGGCGAGGCGGACGCGGCCGTCGAGGAAGTCCTGCACGTCGAAGGTCGAGGGCGCGCCGATCCGCCGGATGGCGGCCATCGAGACCTCGCGTTCGGGGTTGATGATCACGTCGATCGGCACGTGCTCGGTGCGGAAGAGATCGGAATAGCGCG
This sequence comes from Paracoccaceae bacterium, assembly GCA_007131945.1. Taxonomy (GTDB): domain Bacteria; phylum Pseudomonadota; class Alphaproteobacteria; order Rhodobacterales; family Rhodobacteraceae; genus Pararhodobacter. Next base: position 8,811 of record SLPP01000398.1, read on the forward strand.
CCTCCAGATAGGACTGGTTGCGCAGTCGGGCGATCTTGCGGGTGACGTTGAAGAGCGAATGCGCGACCTGGCAGGTGACCATGTTCACCTCGTCGGAGAAGGTCGCGGCGATCACCATGTCGGCGTCATGCGCGCCGGCGGCCTCCAGAACGTCCGGGTGCGAGGCGAAGCCGATCACGCCCTGCACTTCCAGCGTGTCGGTCGCGCGCCGCACCAGCGCCGGGTTGTTGTCGACGACCGCAACGTCGTTCGCCTCGCCCGCCAGTTGCCGGGCGATCTGCCAGCCGACCTGGCCGGCCCCGCAGACGATGACCTTCATCGTATCCCCTCAGGCCTGTTCGCGCTCGGCGCGCGCGCCGTTCAGCGCGCCGGTGCCGACGCCCAGCGACTTCAGCTTGCGATGCAGCGCCGAGCGCTCCATGCCGACGAAATTCGCCGTGCGCGAGATGTTGCCGCCGAAGCGGTGGATCTGGGTCAGCAGGTACTCGCGCTCGAAGAGCTCGCGCGCCTCGCGCAGAGGCAGCGTCGCCAGCGCCCCCGAAAGGACTACGCGGCCCGGCTCGGTGCCCGGGCCGTTTTCACCCTGAAGCTCGCGTGCCTCGATCGGGCCAGTCCCCTCGCCGAGGATCAGCGCGCGCTCGATCACGTTGCGCAGCTGGCGGATGTTGCCCGGCCAGGCCATCGCCTGGAGCTGCGCCTCGGCCTCGGCCAGAAGCTCGCGCTTCGGCAGGCCCTGGCTCTGGTGGAAATGGTCGATGAAATGCACCGCCAGCAGCGGGATGTCGTCGCGCCGCTCCTCCAGCGACGGGACCGAGATCGGCACGACGTTCAGCCGGTCGTATAGTTCCTGGCGAAAATTGCCCGCGCTGATCTCGGCGCGCAGATCGCGCGTGGTCGAGGAGATCACCCGCAGGTCGACCCTGACGCGCGCCGATCCGCCAACCCGGGTGAAGGTCTGGTCGACCAGCACGCGCAGGATCTTCGACTGCGTGCCGGGGGGCATGTCGGCGACCTCGTCGAGATAGATGATCCCGCCATTGGCCTGCTCCAGCAGCCCCGGCACGACGCCCTGCGCGCCCTCCTGGCCGAAGAGCACGGTCTCCATCTTGTCGGGTTCGATCGCGGCGCAGGAGACGCTGACGAAGGGGCCGTCGGCGCGGTTGGAATGGGCGTGGATGAAGCGCGCGGCCATCTCCTTGCCGCAGCCCGAGGGGCCGGTCAGCATTACCCTGCCGTTCGACTTGGTGACCTTGGAAAGCTGCGATTTCAGCAGTTTCATTGCCTGGCTCTGGCCCACCATTTCGGTCGGCCCGCCGTCGCGCCGGCGCAGCTGCGTGTTCTCGCGCCGCAGCCGAGAGGTCTCCATCGCGCGGCCGATCACCACCATCAGCTGATCGATGTTGAAGGGCTTCTCGATGAAGTCGTAGGCGCCCTTCTTGATCGCCGCCACCGCGATCTCGATGTTGCCGTGACCCGAGATGATCACGACCGGGATGCCGGGATGTTCGCGCTTGACCGCCATCAGGATGCCGATCCCGTCCATTCGGCTGTCCTTGAGCCACAGATCGAGGATCAAGAGCGCCGGCGGGTCGCCGTTGATCGCGTTCATCGCCTCGTCGGCATTGGACGCAAGGCGCGTCGTGTAGCCCTCGTCGCGCAGTATCTCGGAGATCAGCTCGCGGATGTCGCGTTCGTCGTCGACGATCAGTATGTCGCTCATGCCTCTGCCTCGGTCTGCTGTTCCACCCCGGCCCTGGACGCGCGCGCGCCGCCCAGCAGGGGCAGTCGGATTTCGGCCAGCGCCCCGGCATGGGCGCCGCCCTCGAAGACGGGCGCGTCGCGCAGGCGCAACGTCCCGCCATGTTCCTCGATGATCTTCTTGACGATCGGCAGGCCAAGACCGGTACCCTGCCTGCGCGTCGTCACATAGGGTTCGAACAGCCGGGCGCGGTCTGCCGGGAGGCCGATGCCGTTATCGGCGATGGTGATCGTCACGCCGCCCGGCTCGGTCACCATCCGGAGCTCTATGCGTGGTGCGTAGCCTTGAGGCACGGACCCGCTTTCGATCAGCGTTTCAATCGCTTCTCCGCCATTCTTGATGAGATTCGTGAGCGCCTGGCCGATCATGCCGCGGTCGATCTCCAGCACCAGAGGCGCGCCTGGCAGGTCGGCGACAATCTCGACGCCGGGCAGCCCCGCCTCCTGCAGCGTGACCGCGTCGCGCACCACCTCGACCAGGTCGTGTGGCCGCCGGTCGGGCTCGGGCATGCGGGCGAAGCGCGAGAACTCGTCGACGATGCGGCGCAGATCGTTGGTCTGGCGCACGATCACGTCGGTCAGTTCCTCCAGCGATCTCGCCTCGTCCTCGGGCAGGCTGCGGCGGAACTTGCGCTTGATCCGGTCGGCCGACAGCTGGATCGGCGTCAGCGGGTTCTTGATCTCGTGCGCGATGCGGCGCGCCACGTCGCCCCAGGCCGCCATCCGCTGCGCCGAGACGAGCTCGGTCACGTCGTCGAAGGCGAGCACGTAGCCCTCCAGTGCGCCGGCGGCGTTGCGCCGTTCGGCCAGCCGCACCAGCAGCGTCTCCAGCCGCCCGCCGCGACTGAGGCGCAACTCTTCCTGGATGCGCCCGTCGAGCCGGCCCTCGCCGGCCCGCAACCGGTCGAGGAGCGCCGCGAATTCGGGCACCACCTCGGCCAGCGGGCGGCGATAGGCGGCGTCGCCACGGATGCCCAGAAGCGTCTCGGCGGCGCGGTTGACGAAATCGGTCTGGCCGGCCTCGTCGAGACCGATCACGCCCGCCGTGACCGAACCCAGCACCGAATCGAAAAGCCGCCGGCGTTCCTCGATCTGCCGGGTGTTTTCCAGCAGCGTCTCGCGCTGCAGCTTCAGCTGGCGCGTCATCTGGTTGAAGACGCGGCCCATCAGCGCGATCTCGTCGTCGCCCTTCTCCTCGGGCACCTGCTGGTCGAGATCGCCGGCGCCGACCTGTTCGGCCGCGCCGGCGAGCCGCCCGATCGGCCGCGACAGCCGCTCGGCGAACCACATGCCCAGCCAGACCGCGGCGAGGATGAGGATCAGCGCGAAGCCGAGATAGATCAGCCCGAAATTGAACAGGAGCCGCCCGCGCTCGCGTTCCAGCTGGTTGTAGAGCTGGATCGTCTCCTGCGTCTCGTCGAGCAGGCTCAGAAGGTCGCCGTCGACGGCGCGGGCGATATAGAGCAACCGATCCGCCCGACCCTGCAGCGGCACCAGCGCGCGAAACTCGCTCATCTCCCAGTCGCGGATGAGCACCAGCTCGCCCGCCAGCGCCCGGTCCAGTTCGTCGCGGCCCGGCTCGATGAAGTCGAAGAGATAGGATCGTTCGCCACGCAGCCGGAGCGCGCCGTCGCCGTCGATGATGAAGGCCACGCGCAGCCCGCGCTGGACGTCGGACTGGGCCTGGCTGAGAACCTGACGCAACTCGCCCTCGGGGATCAGCGGGTCGAAGGCGAGCACCATCTCCAGCCGCCGGGCGACGGCGCGGCCGTCCTCGACCAGGTACTGCTCCTGCTCGGCCTGGTAGGCCTCGGCGGCGGCGAGCGAGGAGCCGACGACGTTGCGCACGCGGTCCGAGAACCAGCTCTCGAGCCCGAAATTGATCGTGATGACGGCGAAGACGGCGACGGTCACCGCCGGCAGAAGCGCGCTGATCGCGAAAAGCGCCGAGAGCCGCATGTGCAGCCGCGAGCCGGCCGAGCGCTTGCGGCGGGCGGCGACGAGGCGGGCGATCCGCGCCATGACCAGCGCCGCGACGACGAGGATGTAGACCAGATCGGCCAGCAGGACGACGCGCAGCGAGGGCAGCCCGGCGGGCACGGTGAAGGGCCCCAGCACGAGGACCGTCGCCAGGACCAGAATCGGCGCCAGAGCGACGAGCGCGAAGGTCGTGATCGCCTGGATGCGGCGCCGGCGCCGACTGCGCCGCGGCGGGACCGTCACGGCCGGCCGGATGCTCGCGGGCTCGTGTGCCGGAATGTCGGTCGCCATCGGATGCCGCTGCCTGCCTCGTTCCGTCGGGCGCGTCCATGCGCGCCGGGCTGCGGCACCGGGGCCACGCCTCTGTGGCGTGTTTACATCAACTTGCGGCGCCGTGTCACGCGAATATCCAGATCATTGATCTTCTTGCGCAGCGTATTGCGGTTGATTCCCATCAACTCCGCACACCTGGCCTGGTTGCCGCCGGTATAGTCGAGCGCGATCTCGATCAGCGGCGCCTCGACCTCGCGCAGGATCCGGTCATAGAGGCCGGGTGGCGGCAGGTCGTCGCCGTGCAGCTCGAAATACCGGCGCAGGTGGCGCGCGACCGACTCGCCCAGCTTCTCGCCGCGGGTGCCGTCGGCGGCCGGCATCGCCGCAGGCTGGCCGGTCAGCGCGGCGTCCATCTCGGCGCGGCCGATCTCGGCGGTCTGGCCGGTGATGACCAGCCGGCGCATCGTGTTTTCGAGCTGCCGGACATTACCGGGCCAGGTGTAGTGCCGGATCAGTTCCATCGCCGCCGGCGCGAGCATCCGGCTGGCCCCGGTTTCGCGCGACGCCCGGGTCAGGAAATGCTCGGCCAGAAGCGGGATGTCCTCGATCCGCTCGCGCAGGGGCGGCACGTGCAGGGTCACACCGGCGAGCCGGTAATAGAGATCCTGACGAAAGGCGCCCGTTTCCAGCGCCGCCGAGAGATCGCCCTCGGCGATGGCCAGGAGGCGCGGCCCGTTCTCGGGCAGCGTGTCGAGAAGCCGCACCAGCCGCGCCTGCGCCGCGCCGTCGAGATCGCCGAGCCCGTCGATGACCAACGTGCCGCTGCGCGCGCGGGCGACGAGCGCCGGCACCGCCGCGGGCTCGCCCTGACCCAGATCCTGCCCGGCGGCGAGCACGAAGGGCTGCGCGCGCCGGTCCGAGAAGTCGTGCAGCGCGCGCGCGACCAAGGACTTGCCGGTGCCCGATTCGCCGATGATCAGCACCGGCATGTCTGTGTTCATCACCCGCGCGACCAGCCGGTAGAGCGTCTGCATCGCCGGTGTCCGGCCGACGAGCGGCAGGTCGGCATCGGCGGGCGGATCGATCACCTCGCGCGAGGGCGGCGCCTCGGCCGCACGCGCCCGGCGCGGGCTCGCCTCCATCGCCTTCGCCGCACGTTTCAGAAGGTCCGGCAGGTCGAAGGGCTTTGGCAGGTAGTCCCAGGCCTCGGCCTCGGTCGCCTGGATCGCGGTCATGATCGTGTTCTGCGCCGATATCACGATCACCGGCAGGTTGGGTCGCAGCGCGCGGATGCGCGGCAGCATCTCGATCCCGTTGCCGTCGGGCATGACCACATCCGAGACGACCAGATCGCCCTTGCCCTCCTCGACCCAGCGCATCAGCGTCGTGAGGCTCGAGGTGGCGTGCACCCGGCAGCCGGCGCGGGTCAGCGCCTGGGTCAGGACCGTTCGGATCGTGCGATCGTCATCGGCAACCAGGACGGTTCCATCCATCGGGATCACTCCTTGGTGTCGGGCGGGGCTTCGGCCTGCGCCTCGACTTGGGTTTCGGGCGGGGCGACGGGCAGCGAGATGCGGAAGGCGGTCTGGCCGGGACGCTGATCGACCTCGATCCAGCCCTCATGCGCGGCGATGATCTTCGAGACCAGCGCCAGGCCGAGCCCGGTGCCGTTCTCGCGCCCGGAAACGAAGGGCTCGAAGATCTCGTCGGCGATCTCGGCCGGCAGGCCGGGGCCGTCGTCGATCACCTCGACATGCAGCGGCAGCGAGACGGGCCCGCCCTTCCGGCGCAGGTGCAGCCCGCCCTCGAAAAAGGTGCGGATGCGAATCGTGCCGCCCGCGGGCTGGGCTTCGGAGGCGTTCTTCAGGAGGTTGAGAAAGACCTGCAGAAGCTGATCGGCATCGCCCAGCGTCAACGGCAGCGACGGGTCGTACTGGTCGAGGATGCGCATATGCGCGCCGAAGCCGACGATCGCCGAGCGCCGCGCGCGCTCGAGCACGTCGTGAAGGTTGACCGCGCGCCGGTCGGGCGGACGCTGGTCGCCGAACTGCTCGACCTGTTCGAGAAGCTTCACGATCCGCCGCGTCTCCTCGACGATCAGGTCGGCGAGTTCGCGGTCGGCCGGGGCGAGGCCCATCGACAGAAGCTGCGCCGCCCCGGCGATCCCGGCAAGAGGGTTCTTGATCTCGTGCGCCAGCATCTCGGCCATGCCGATGGCCGAGCGCGCGGCCGACTTCGTCGCCTGCGTCCGGCCCAGCCGTCCGGCGATGTCGCGCGGCGCGATCAGCAGAAGCAGGGTGTCACCCGCCTCGGCCAGCGGCGCGATCTGCAGGTTGCACAGCACCGGCGGCCGCTCGCCGGTGCACACATCCGCATCGTTGATGAAGATCGGCGCGCGGTTGGCGCGGGTGCGGCTCAACGCCTCCTCCATCGGCGCGTCGATCGTCAGCCGGTCGAGCGCCGGCTCGCCCTCGAGCGAGGCGCTGGTCGCCGACATGAAGAGCTCTGCCGCCGGATTGCAGCCGAGGATGCGCTCGACGCCGTTCTCGGGCGCGACGAGGAAGGCCGGCACCGGCAGCGCCGCCCATATCGCGCCGGGCGGGGGCATCATGCCGCAGCCTCGCGCGGGGTCAGCGCCGCGGGCAGCAGCGCCAGCACCTCGGCCGGGTCGGGCGCGCGCATCAGCCGGGCGCGGAGATCGGCCGGGCCGCCGGCGGCGTCGACATACCAGCCCAGATGCTTGCGGGCGACGCGCAGGCCCGGGTCACGGCCGTAGAAGGCGAGCATTGCCTCGTAATGCAAGGCGACCAGATCGACGAGCGCCCGGCCGCGCGGGATGGCCGGCGCCGGGCGGCCGAAGAGCGCCGCGGCGATCTGCGCCAGCGCCCAGGGCCGGCCCTGGGCGGCGCGGCCGATCATCACGCCCTGCGCGCCCGACTGCGCCAGCGCCGCGCGGGCCTCGGCCGGACCCAGGATGTCGCCGTTGGCGATGACAGGGATGCGAACCGCTTCGCGCACCGCCCGGATCGCCCGCCAGTCGGCGCGGCCGGTATAGAACTGCGCCCGGGTGCGGCCGTGGATCGTGATCATGCGCACGCCCGCTTCTTCCGCGCGCCGCGCCAGTTCCGGCGCGTTCAGGCAGTCTCCGTCCCAGCCCAGCCGGGTCTTCAGCGTCACCGGCACGCGGACGGCTTGCACCACCGCCTCGATCAGCCGCAGCGCCAGGTCGAGGTCGCGCATCAGCGCCGAGCCCGAGAGCCCGCCCACGACCTTCTTCGCCGGGCAGCCCATGTTAATGTCAATGAGCGGCGCGCCCTCGGCCTCGGCGATGCGCGCGGCCTCGGCCATGGCACCGGACTCGCGCCCGGCCAGCTGCACCGCGGTCGGCACGTCGGCCGCGATCCGCGCCCGCGCCCGGCTCGACCGGCGCCGCGTCACCAGTTCGCCCGAGGCGATCATCTCGCTGACCAGAAGCCCGGCGCCGAAACCCGCCACGACGCGCCGGAACGGCAGATCGGTGATCCCCGACATCGGCGCGAGCAGCACCGGCGGGTCGATCGCGATGGGGAAGGCGGGCGGGGACATCGATTCTCGCAGCAGATCTCTCGCGGTGGTCTAGCGCCAGACGCGCCCGGCGGAAAGGCGACACCCGGCCATTCTGCGCGCAATTTCATCATCTGCACATATATTGTGCATGCCTGCGCCGCAACTGGGCGATCCGGGGACGCCCCCCACCCTTGCGACGGCACCGGGCATGACCTAACCCTGCGCCATGGCCGCGCCGATGCATACCGTCGTCATTCTTGTCGCCGCCGGGCGGGGCCTGCGCATGGGCGACGGCGCGCCGAAGCAATGGCGCCCGCTCGCCGGGCAGCCGGTGCTCGCGCATGCGGCGGCAGCCTTTCGCGCCGCCGGGCTCGCCCGACTCCTCGCCGTGATCCAGCCCGGGGATGCGGGGCGGATCGTACCCCTCGACCTGCCCTGGATCGCCGGCGGGGCGACGCGCACCGACTCGGTACGCAACGCGCTCGAGCATCTGGCCGACGAGCCGCCGGCGCGGGTGCTGATCCATGACGCGGCGCGCCCGCTCGTCGCGCCCGCCGTCATCGCCGGCGTGCTGGCGGCACTGGAGACCGCCCCCGCCGCCGCCCCGGCCCTGCCGGTAACCGACGCGCTCTGGCGCGCCGAGGGCCAGCGCGTCACCGGCACCGCCCCGCGCGACGGGCTCTTTCGCGCGCAGACGCCGCAGGGCTTCGCCTTCGCCGCGCTCCTCGCCGCCTATCGCGCCCATCCCGGGCCCGCCGACGACGACGTCGCCATCGCCCGCGCCGCCGGGCTTGACGTGGTCATCACCCCGGGCGACGAGGACAACCTGAAACTGACCTGGCCCGCCGATTTCGCGCGCGCCGAGGCGATCCTGAACGCGCGCGGGCAAGCGGAGGGCGCTCCAATGGACATCCGGACGGGCAACGGCTTCGACGTGCACCGCTTCGGGCCGGGCGACGGCGTCTGGCTCTGCGGCGTGAAACTGCCGCATGACCGCGGACTGCAGGGCCATTCGGATGCCGATGTCGGCATGCACGCGCTGACCGACGCGATCTACGGCGCGCTGGCCGAGGGTGATATCGGCCGCCACTTCCCCCCCTCCGATCCGCAATGGAAAGGAGCGGAGAGTCACGTCTTCCTGCGCCACGCGCTCGAACGCATGGCCACGCGGGGCTTCCGGCTCAGCCATGCCGACGTCACGCTGATCTGCGAACGGCCGAAGATCGAGCCGCATGCCGAGACCATGCGCGCGGCGCTCGCCACGATCCTGGGGGTGGAGGCCGCCCGGGTCTCGGTCAAGGCCACGACCTCGGAACGGCTGGGTTTCACCGGCCGCGAGGAAGGGATCGCGGCGCTCGCCACCGCGACGCTGGTGGCGCCGTGATCCTTTCGCGCCTTGTCGCCACCTGGTTCGGCGTGGGGCTGATGCGTCCCGCCCCCGGCACCTGGGGCTCGCTCGCCGCCCTGCCCTGCGTCTGGGCGCTGCATCTCCTCGGCGGCTTCGCGCTTGTCGCGCTGGCGACCGCCGCGATCTTCGCGGCGGGCTGGTGGGCCGCGGTCGTCGAGACGCGCGGTGCGGCCGATCCCGACCCGTCCGAGATCGTCATCGACGAGGTCGCGGGCATGTTCCTCGCGCTCTGGCCCGTCTCGCTGGGGGCGCAGATCGCCGGGGTCGACGTTCTGCAGCTCTGGCCCGGCTGGATCGTGGCCTTCCTCGCCTTCCGGCTCTTCGACATCTGGAAACCCGGCCCCGCCGGTTGGGCTGACCGGCAGCACACGCCGCTGGGGCTGATGCTCGACGACATCTTCGCGGGCCTCTTCGCGGCGCTGGTCGTCGTCGCCGCGGCGGCACTCGCGCATGGGGTCCTGATGTGAGAAAGCTCGCCCGTCGGATCCTCGCGCACGGCCGCGCCCGCCGCGCCACCATCGTCACCGCCGAAAGCTGCACCGGCGGCATGCTCGGCGCGGCGCTGACCGACCTGCCCGGATCGTCGGACATCTTCGTCGGCGGATTCATAACCTACTCCAATGACCTGAAGCGCGATCTTCTGAATGTCTCCGAAGTGACGCTCGACCGTTTCGGCGCGGTCTCGGAACAGGTGGCGCGCGAGATGGCGGCGGGGGCGCGGGCGCGCACCGGCGCCAGCCACGCCGTCTCGATCACCGGCATCGCCGGGCCCGGCGGGTCGGAACTCAAGCCCGAGGGGCGCGTCTGCTTCGCGCTCGCCACGCCGGCGGGCATCGCGGCCGAAACGGTTGATTTCGGCGCGCTCGGCCGCGACCGGCTGCGGAAGGCGGCGCGCGACCACGCGCTGAAGCTCCTCGCCCGCGCGCTCGCCGATCAGCCCTCGCCATAAAGCGCGCGGGCGCGGCGCTCGAAGGCGCCGACGACGCGGCGCATCGCCTCGTCGAAGACCACGCCGATAATCTTCTGCAGGAGCGCGTTGCGGAACTCGAAATCGACGTGGAAACGGACCTCGCAACCACCCTCGGGACGGTCCCGGATATCCCAGGTCGAATGCAGGTACCTGAACGGCCCGTCGAGATAGTCGGTCTCGATCCGCCCCTCGGACGGCAGCAGCGTCACGCGCGACCCGAAACGCTCGCGGAAGACCTTGAACGAGATCACCAGATCCGCCTCCATCACCTCGGCGCCTTCCGACCGGCCGGGCAGCGGTTCGACCTTGCGGATGCGGGCGGCGGCCGTCCAGGGCAGGAATTCGGGATAGCGCGCGACATCGGCGACCAGGTCGTAGATCTGGCGCGCGGTATAGGGCAGCTTGCGGTGTTCGCTGTGGCGGGGCATGCGCGGCCTCTGGTCAGCACGCGCGCCTTTTCGTAAAGTCGCGTGCGAATGGCAAGGGTCGGCGCAGGAATGGGGCGGCGCAGGATGGCGGGGCGCGGATGAGCGAACGGAAATACGTCATCGACCAGATGATCTCTGCCAAGTCGATCGCCGCCCGGGTTGAAGCTCTGGCGGCAGAGATCACGCAGTCCTTCAGGGGCACCGAGAAACTCGTCGTCGTCGGCCTTCTGCGCGGCTCCTTCGTCTTCATCGCCGACCTCGTGCGCGAGATCGACCTGCCGGTCGAGGTCGACTTCCTCGAGGCGTCGAGCTATGGCGACGCCATGCATACCTCGCGCGAGGTGCGCATCCTCAAGGACCTGCGCGGCGAGATCGCCGGGCGCGACGTGCTGGTGGTCGAGGATATCGTCGATACCGGCTTCACGCTGCACCATGTCAAGAACCTGCTGCTGAGCCGCGAGCCGCGCCGGCTCGAGGTCTGCGCGCTGCTCGACAAGCCCTCGCGGCGCGAGGTCGAGATCAGGGCGACCTGGACCGGCTTCGAGATCCCCGACGAATTCGTCGTCGGCTACGGCATCGACTACGCGCAGCGCGACCGAAACCTGCCCTATATCGGCAAGGTCCGCTTCGTCTGAACCGGCAACCGGCCGCGGGGGGCGTGGATGACTTCCGACTCGCGCGACCTCCACAGCGCCGCCGGGGCGACGGATGCGGCGGCATGGCGCGCGCGGATCGAGGAGATCGGCGAGGAGGCGGGCTATGCCGAGCCCGTCGGCGCGCGCCATCTCGCCCTCTTCAGCGACCTGGCGCCGGTCCTCCTGGTCAGTTTCGAGGCGGCCGGCGCGATCCGCGATGCCGGCGGCGCAAGGATGCCGCTGGGCTACCGGATCGCGGCGGCGCGGGGCTGGTCCAGCCTCAGCCTGATGGCCGAGGGCGCGACCTGGTTCCGCGACCGCGCGCTCTGGGGCTATCTCGACAGGCTGATCGACGAGGGCTTCTTCGAGGATTTCGACCGCGTCGCCTTTTACGGCGCGGGGATGGGCGGGCATGCCGCGGCGGCCTGTTCGGTCGCCGCGCCGGGCTGCACGGTGCTGGCGCTTGCGCCGCGGGCGACGCTCGATCCGGCGGTCGCGCCCTGGGACCGGCGCGACCTCGCCGCCCGGCGGCTCGACTGGCGCTCGCGTTTCGGCTACGCGCCCGACCTCGTGGCCGGCGCGGGCGCGGTCTTCGTGCTGCACGACCCCTTGCAGGCGCCCGACGCCGCGCATGCCGCGCTTTTCCGGGGCGGCCATGTCACGCCCCTGCGCGCCCGCCTTGCCGGCCCCGATCCCGAGGCCATGCTCGACCGGCTCGGCCTGCTGGCGCCGCTTCTCGAGGCCGCCTGCGAGGGGCGACTCTCGGCGGCGTTCTTCCACCGGCTCTGGCGGGCGCGGCGCGAGGATCCGGCCTTCCTCGGCCGGCTGGTCGCGCGGGCGCGGGTGACGGGCGGGCCGGCGCGGGTGATCCGCGCCTGCCGCGCGGCGCTGGCCGAGGACGACCATCCCCGCCTGCGCCGCCTGCTGGCCGAGGCCGAGGCCGAGGCGGCGCGCGGCTGACAGCGAATCCGGCGGAACGCTCCGGTCGGGGAGGCTGCGGGTGTGCGCGTTTGCGCATCCCGGTCCTCGGCCGACGAATCTGTCGCGGTTTTGCAGGATGCCCACCGTCGATGAAAAGAATCGACGCCCGATGCGCCGAATGTGAAAAAAACAGGCATTTTCGGAACTCGGGACTTTTACATGCGCCTTGTGGCCGTCGACGGGCTCGGCCTACCATATATGGTAGGTTCGCGGCCGGATGCGCATCGCGCCCCAAGCCGGGCGGCCCGAGGGCGGCGCGTCCGGTCGTTCCGGAAGGCCTGCCGGCCCCGCAGCACTGGTTGCCGTATCGATCGGGCCGATCCGGCATGAGGGCCCTTCACAGCCGGGCGCGGCGCGGCTAGAGGCAGGGGATGACCCGCACGCTCACCCTCACCCGCCCCGACGACTTCCACCTGCACCTGCGCGACGGCGCCATGCTCGAAGGCGTCGCGCCGGAAACGGCGCGCCATTTCGCCCGCGCCATCGTCATGCCGAACCTGGTGCCGCCCGTCGTTACCGGCGCCCAGGCCGAGGCCTATCGCCAGCGGATCATGACCGCCCTGCCCGGCGC
>SLPP01000071.1 GCA_007131945.1 Paracoccaceae bacterium
AACATCAGCGTCGCCTCGCCGGCGGCGGGCAGGGACGCGCCGCGCTGCGCCTGCACGCCCATCGATCGCCATTCCTGCACCGGGCGCGCGCTGCCGGCAAGGCGCGGGTTGAAGCCGGCGGGCAGCCGCACCTCGACCAGCGCCGGCTGGCCCCGCTGCCAGCCGAAACGCTGCAGGTAGGCCGCCGCCGAGGCAAGCGCGTCCGAGGGATCGTCCGACCAGATGTCGCGCCGCCCGTCGCCGGTGAAATCGACCGCATAGGCGAGGTAGCTCGTCGGGATGAACTGGGTATGACCCATGGCGCCGGCCCAGCTGCCGACCATCCGATCGGGCGTGGTGTCGCCCGACTGCAGGATCTGCAGTGCCGCGATCAGCTGGCTTTCGAAGAAGGCCCGGCGCCGGCCGTCATAGGCGAGCGTCGCCAGCGTTTCGATGATCGGCGTGTCGCCGCGCAGCGAGCCGTAGGAGCTCTCCAGCCCCCAGATCGCCGCGACGACCTCCTTCTCGACCCCGTAGCGCGCCTCGATCGCGGCGAGCGTGCGGCCATGCTCGCGCAGGGCGCGGCGGCCGTTCTCGATCCGCGTCTCCGAGACCGCGCTGTCGAGATAGGCCCAGATCGGCCGGGTGAATTCGGGCTGGTGGCGGTCGCGCCGGATCGAATCGGCGTTGAAGCCGACCCGGGCGAAGGCGCGATCGAAGGTGCGCGCGCTGATCCCCTGGTTCAGCGCGCGGCTGCGGAAACCCGCGATCCACTGGTCGTAGGAGGCCGTGCGGGGCTCCGACGTCGCCAGCCGCGTCGCCTCGACCGGCCGGGCCTGCGGCCGCGGCGAGCGGTCGAGAAAGGCGCTGGCCGCGCCGCAACCACCAAGCGAGAAGACCAGTGCCGTGAATATGCCTGCGCGGACGTGTACCATCTGTCCCGATTCCTGCTGCTCGTGTTCTGGTTCTTTTTCCCGAGCATAGCGCAGGCGCGGGCCTGCGCAAAGACCGCAGGCGTCAGGTCAGCGGAACCACGCAATCACAGATTCGCAGGCGCACGCGGCTGCCGATCGGATGCTGCGCGCCGGGGCCGGAGATGACGATCATGCAGCGCTCGCCCTCCTGCACCCAGTAGATCTGGTCATGGCCGCGAAACTCGCGCCCGACGATCGAGGCGGTGCCGGCCGGGTCGGGCTCGAGCAGGATCTGCTCGGGCCGCACGGCGAGGCTGACGGCGCCGTTGGCGGCGCGCGAGAGCGGCAGGTTGCCGAAGGCGGTCTTCGCCTCCATCCCGCTTGCCGTGCCGCTCAGGATGTTCGACCGGCCGATGAAGTTGGCGACGAACTCGGTCGCCGGGTTGCGGTAGATCTCGTCCGGCGTGCCGATCTGCACGACCCGGCCCCCCTCCATCACCGCGATCCGGTCGGCCAGCGCCAGCGCCTCTTCCTGGTCGTGGGTGACGAGGATCCCGGCGGCGCCGGTGGACTTGAGGAGCTTGCGCACTTCCTGCCGCGTCTCGACCCGCATCTTGGCGTCGAGGTTAGAGAACGGCTCGTCGAGCAGGATCACCCGCGGCGCCACGGCGAGCGAGCGCGCCAGCGCCACGCGCTGCTGCTGGCCGCCGGAAAGCTGGTGCGGCCGGCGGCGTTCGAGGCCCTGCAGGCCGACCAGCGCCAGCATCTCGCCCGCGCGCGCCTCGGCCTGGGCGCGGGGCATGTGGCGCAGGCCGAACCTGACATTCTCCAGCACGTCGAGATGCGGAAAGAGCGCGTAGTCCTGGAACACGAAGCCGATGCCGCGCGCCTCGGGCGGCAGGTGGGTGATGTCGCGGCCGGCGAGCGTGATCCGCCCCTCGTCCGGTGTCTCGAAGCCGCCGATCATGCGCAGGGTCGTGGTCTTGCCGCAGCCCGAGGGACCGAGGAGCGCCATGAGTTCCCCCTCGCCGAGCGACAGGCTGACGCGCTCGACCGCGGCCAGTGTCGCCTTCGGGCCGGCATGCGGGAAGGTCTTGCGCAGCCGGTCGACCTCGAGGAGCGGGCGCGCCGGTTTCTGCCGGTAGCCCAGCGGCGAGGCCTCGGCCGGCATCTTGAAGGTCAGGATCTTCGGGCGTTCGTTCATCGCGCGTCGTTCGTCATCCGTCTCCGGCCTTCCTGTCATGGCGCAGAACGAAGCCGACGAAAAGGGCAGAGAAGACCATGATCGCCGCCGCATAGGGCGCGGCGTCCAGAAGCATCCCCTCGGAGGTGCGCGAGAACATGGTGATGGCGAGCGGCCGGAACCCCGCCGGGGCGAGCATGAAGGTGATCGGCAGCTCCTTCATGGCGATGACGAAGACCAGCACCATCCCGGCGATGACGCCGGGGCGGATCGTCGGCAGGGTGACATGCCAGAAGGTGGCGAAGGGGCCGTAGCCGAGCGCGCGGGCCGATTCCTCGATCGAGGGGCGGGCGAGGTAGAGCGCCGAGCGGATCGGGCCGAGGGCGAGGGCGAGGAACGAGAGCGCGAAGACCAGGACCAGCAGGAAATGCGTCTGGTAGAGAAAGCGCGCGCCCTGAAGCGTGAAGAAGACGAAGGCGAGCGCGAAGGCGACGGGCGGCACGGCGTAGCCGACAAAGGCCAGCCGGTTGACGAGGTCCGAGAGCCGCGACGGGTAGCGCACCGCCAGCGCCGCGATCGGCAGCGCCATCGCCGCGGCGAGCACCGCCGCCGGCGCCGCGACCGAGAGCGAATCGCCGAAGGCGCGCAGCAGGTCGGGCAGGGCCGGCATGATCGTGCCGGCGCGGGTCATCCAGAAGGCCAGGACCGCGACCGGCAGGCCGAGCGAGGCGAGCACCACGAGCGCCACGAAGCCGAGCCCGAGCGCCTGGCCGAGCGGGCCGAGCCGCAGCCTTTCGGGGCCCGAGGTGGTGCCGGATCCCGTGCGCGCGTAGCGCCGCCCCTCGCGAAGGCGGCTTTCCCACCAGACGACGCTGAGCGCGATGGCGATCAGGATCAGCGCCAGCCAGGAGGCGTAGAGCCGGTCGAAGGCGGCCGAATACTGGATGTAGATGGCATAGGAGAAGACCTCGTACCGCATCAGCGCCACGGCGCCGAAATCGCCGATCGTGTAGAGCCCGATGACCAGCCAGCCGGCGAGCAGCGCCGGCAGCAGATGCGGCAGCGTGACGCGGAAGAACGCCTGCCGGCGGGAGCAGCCGAGGGCGCGGGCGGCCTCCTCGAGGCTGGGGTCGAAGCCGGAAAGGGCGGCGCGCAGGTTCAGGTAGAGATAGGGGAAGGTGTAGAGCGTCAGCGCCAGCGTCGCGCCGAGCCAGCCATAGGGGCGGGGCAGGGCGATGCCGAAGACCTGGTTGAGAAAGCCCGAATGGCCCGAAAGCCCGATCAGCGCGAAGGCCATGACATAGCCCGGCACGGCGAGCGGCAGGACGACGAGAATGTTGACCGTGCGCGCGAAGCGCAGGTCGGTGCGGGTCGTGAGCCAGGCGAGCGGCAGGGCGATGACGGTGGAGAAGGCAAGCACGCCCGCGGTCAGCGCCGTGGTATTGACCAGAAGCCGCCCGGTGCGGGGGCGCAGCAGCAGGTCGCGCACCGTGGCAGGATCGGCCTCGAAGGCGCGCAGGAGGAGATAGGCCAGCGGCAGAAGCATGAGGCAGCCGACCAGAAGGCCGACTGCCGTGAAGACGTTCCGCCCCGACAGAAGACGCCGGGGCGGGGAAGCGTATGCGGCGCCTGCGCTCAAAGGATTTCGAGGTCGCGCAACATCTGCAGCGTGCCCTCCAGATCGGAGAGGTCGTTCAGGTCGACCTCGGGCGCGGCCTCGGTGACCTGTTCCAGCGTCAGCATCCGCCCGGCCTGGATGGCGCTGCCCGGGACCACCTCGAACTCCTGGGTTTCCGAGACGAAGAATTGCTGCGCCGCCGGGCTGAGCAGGAACTCGACGAAGCGCACCGCCTCGTCATGGTGGCGCGAGGATTCCAGCACGCCGACCGCCGCGACCAGCAGCAGGTTGCCGATATCGCCCGCGGCGAACAACTCCTGGCTGACCGGGGAATCGTCGGCGCGGGCACGGGCGCGGCTGATGTAGTAGTTGTTGGTCAGGCCGATATCGCCCTCGCCGTCGAGGATCGACTGCACGATGGCGGTGTTGTTGCGCACCGCGATCGGGTTGTTGTCGCGGATCCCCTCCAGCCAGGCGCGGGTGGCGTCGTCGCCCAGCATCACCCGCATCGCGGTGATATGGGCGTGCAGCGAGCCGTTGGTCGGCGCCCAGACAATGCGGCCATTCCATTCCGGCGCGGTCAGGTCCAGCATCGAGCCGGGCAGCGCGTCATCGGCCACGCGCTCGGTCGAGCGGGCCATCACCCGCCCGCGCCCCGACGTGGCGACCCAGCGCCCCTCGGCATCGCGATAGGCGGCGGGCACGCGGTCGGTCACGTCGGCCGGCATCTGGGCCATCATCCCGGCGATCGCGCCCATCGCACCCGGGTCCTGCGACCAGAAGACATCGGCCGGGGAGCGGTCGCCCTCTTCCTGCAGCAGGATCGCCAGTTCCGAGGTGCCGCCGTAGCGGACATTGACCCCGATGCCGGTCTCGGCGGTGAAGGCCGCGATCACGGGTGCGACCAGGGGCTCGCCGCGCCCGGAATAGAGCGTGATCTGCTGCGCGGAGAGCGGCGTGGCGGCGAAGGCGGCGAGTGCCAGGAGAGAAGTGCGGAAGATCTTCATGATGTCCTCATCGGTCCGAGTGATCGGTTGTGTCCTGGCAGGAACAGGACCCCGGTACCGCGCTCAAGCTTCCCTTCCGCAGGCCGCTTGCGACCCGCTCGGTTCCCACCGTCTGGCTGGATATTTTAACCGACAAGTTTGGTCAAGTTAAATGCGGTCGCGGCGGATGCACCCGCGCCCTTGCCGCGCCCGGTCGGCGGGCCTAGGCTGGGCTTCCGTTCCCCGTAAGGCCCGCGGAATCGACCATGCCCCATGCCCGCAATCCCGGTATGCCGCTCGCGCCCGACTGGTTCGCCGCGCAGCGCATCAACCGTCCCGCGGCCGAACGTCGCGCCGCCACGCTGCTGGCCCGGCGCAGCCCGAAGACCGTGCATCAGGCGGCCTTCCTGCTCAACGCGATCCGCTGCATGGACCTGACGACGCTTGCGGGCGACGACACGCCCGACCGCGTCGCCCGGCTCTGCGCCAAGGCGCGCCGGCCGCTGGCCGAGGAGATCGTCGCCGGGCTGGGCCTGAACGCGATGCCCAGCGTCGGCGCGGTCTGCGTCTATCCGACCATGGTTGCCCCGGCGGTCCGCGCGCTGTCGAATTCGGGCATCCCGGTCGCCTCGGTCGCGACGGGCTTTCCCGCCGGGCTCATGCCGCTCGACCTGCGGCTGGCCGAGATCCGCTATGCCGTCGACCAGGGTGCGTCGGAGATCGACATCGTCATCACCCGCGCGCATGTCTTCCGCGGCGACTGGGCCGCGCTCCACGACGAGATCGCGGCGATGCGCGAGGCCTGCGGCGCGGCGCATCTGAAGGCGATCCTCGCGACCGGCGATCTGGTGACGCTGAAGCATGTCTACGACGCCGCGATGGTCGCGATGCAGGCCGGCGCCGACTTCGTCAAGACCTCGACCGGCAAGGAGGCGGTGAACGCGACGCTTCCGGTCAGCCTGGTCATGCTGCGCGCGATCCGCGACTATGGCGCGCGCAGCGGCCACCGGGTCGGCTTCAAGCCCGCGGGCGGGATGAAGACGGCGAAGGACGCGATCGCCTGGCAGATCCTGATGCGCGAGGAGCTCGGCCGCGACTGGCTGGAGCCCGATCTCTTCCGCCTCGGCGCCTCGTCGATGCTGGGCGACATCGAGCGCCAGCTCGACCACCACGTCACCGGCCGCTACTCGGCCGCGTATCGCCACGCCCTTGCCTGAGGCGCTCATGCCCACGATAGCCGAGGCCCTTGCCAGCATGGATTACGGACCCTCGCCCGAAAGCCCCGGCCCGGCGGAGGGCTGGCTGAGACGCGCGCCCTTCGGGCATTTCATCGGCGGCAGCTTCACGAAACCGGCGGAGCTCTTCGAGGCGATCAACCCGGCGACCGGCGCGGTGCTGGCGCAGGTCAGCCAGGGCGGAGAACGGGACGTGGACCGTGCCGTGCGGGCGGCGACAAGGGCCGCGAAGGGCTGGGCGAAGACCCCGGGCGTGGCGCGGGCGCGGCTCCTCTACGCGCTGGCGCGGCGGATGCAGAAACACGCACGGCTCTTCGCCGTGCTCGAGACGCTGAACAACGGCAAGCCGATCCGCGAGAGCCGCGACATCGACATCCCGCTGGCGATCCGGCACTTCTATCACCATGCCGGCTGGGCCGCGCTGGTCGAGGAGGCGTTTCCCGGCCGGCGCCCGCACGGGGTCTGCGGCCAGGTCATCCCGTGGAACTTCCCGCTCCTGATGCTGGCCTGGAAGGTCGCGCCGGCGCTGGCGGCGGGCAACACGGTGGTGCTGAAACC
>SLPP01000217.1 GCA_007131945.1 Paracoccaceae bacterium
ATGAACTCGACCGTGCCGGCGCCGCGATAGCCGATCGCCTCGGCCGCGCGCACCGCCGCCGCGCCCATCGCCGCGCGCACCTCCTCGGTCATGCCGGGCGCGGGCGCCTCCTCGATCACCTTCTGGTGGCGACGTTGCAGCGAGCAGTCGCGCTCGAAGAGATGCAGCGCCCGCGTGCCGTCGCCGAAGACCTGCAGCTCGATATGCCGCGGCTTCTCGATCCACTTCTCGATCAGGACGGCGTCGTTGCCGAACGCCGTCGCCGCCTCGCCCTTGGCACTCTCCAGCGCCTCCATGAAGTCGCGCGGCCGCTCGACCCGACGCATCCCCTTGCCGCCGCCGCCGGCCACGGCCTTGATCAGCACCGGATAGCCGATCGCGTCCGCCGCGCCCGCCAGATGCTCGGGATCCTGGTTCGCGCCGTGATAGCCGGGCACCACGGGCACGCCCGCCTCCTGCATCAGCTTCTTCGCCGCGTCCTTCAGCCCCATCGCCCGGATCGCGCTCGCCGAGGGGCCGATGAAGACGAGCCCCGCCGCCTCCACCGCCTCGACGAAACCGGGGTTCTCCGACAGGAACCCGTAGCCCGGATGGATCGCCTGCGCCCCTGTCGCCCGCGCCGCCGCGATGATTGCCTCGCCGCGCAGGTAGCTGTCCTTCGGCGCCGGCCCGCCGATCGCCACGGCCTCGTCGGCCATCTCGACATGCAGGGCCCCGGCATCGGCCTCGGAATAGACCGCGACGGTGCCGACACCCATCGCGCGGGCGGTGCGGATGACGCGGCAGGCGATCTCGCCGCGATTGGCGATCAGGATCTTGGAAAACATCACAGCGCCTCCATCGCCGCGCGGTGATGCGCGGCGCTCTCCTCGGAAAAACAGCAGAAGACGACCTCGGGGCGCGGATCCTCGCGCAGCGTCCCGGCGACAGCGCCCACCGCGACCCGCGCCGCCGCCTCGGGCGGGTAGCCATAGATCCCGGTCGAGATCGCCGGGAAGGCGATCGCCGTCGCGCCAAGCTCGCGCGCGGCCTCGACGCCTCGCCGGTAGCACGCGGCGAGCAGCCCCGCCTCGCCGGCCCCGCCGCCCTTCCAGACCGGCCCGACCGCATGGATGACCCAGCGCGCCGGCAACCCGTGACCCGCGGTCACCCGCACCTCGCCCGTCGGGCAGCCGCCGAGCCCGCGGCATTCCTCCTCCAGCGCCGGCCCCGCGGCGCGATGGATCGCTCCGCAAACCCCGCCGCCGGCCAGCAGACGCTCGTTCGCGGCATTGACGATCGCATCCACCGAAAGCGTCGTTATGTCGGCGGTGATCACCCGCATCGGCAGATCCATGGCCTTCCCCCCTCAGCCCCCCTTGAGCCCCCCTTGCCCCGGCCGCGCCAGCGTATCAGATCAGGCGCATGTACAAACGCCCCCTCCTGCCGCACGGCATCCGCCCGCCCGAGACCTTCGCCGGCCCGGGCTTCATCGCCCGGCCCCTGCGCCTGACCGATGCCGAGGACGATTTCGAGGCCGTCATCGCCTCGGCCGACAGGCTGCGCGGCGCGATGGATCCGGACGACCCCTGGCCCGAGGGCCTGAGCCTGCACGAGAACCGGGTCGATCTTGGCTGGCACGAGCGCGAGTTCACCGCCGGTCACAGCTATGCCTGGACGGTGCGCGACCGCGCCGACAGCCTCACGCTGGGCTGCTGCTACCTCTACCCCGCCGACCGCGCGGGATTCGACGCGATGGCCTTCTGGTGGGTGCGCAGCGGCCACGAGGGGCTGGACGCGCCGCTGGGCGCGGCCTTTCGCGACCTGCTGGAAAAGCTGCCGCTGGACACCGCCCTGCCCGGCCGCGAACTCTCCTGGACCGCCTGGACCGCCTGGACCGCGCTGCCGCAGCGCGCCTGAAACCGTCTGCAAGCCATCCTTGAAACCGGTGGCTGGCGCCGCGTCACCGTCCGTCAGCCGCACCAGCCCGCGCGCCGGCCGCCATCGTAGGGCCGCGCCAGGCCCGCGGCGATCAACCCGCGCCCGACCGGCACGCCGTCGGCGCGCAGATCCACGAGCGCCCGCCCGTAGCGGTCGGTGCCGTGGTGGCGCACCGTCACCTCGCCCGCCGTCCAGAGCGTCTTGCGCAGGGCCCAGGTCGCGGCCACCGCCTTCGCCAGTTCCGACGCGCATTGCGGGCTGAACATCTCGGGCGCGTCGAACCCGGTGAGCCGGGCGCGCTGCGTCCCGGTCGACGGGCACCACAGCGTCACCGTGTCGCCGTCGATCACCGAGACGACCCGGCACTCCGTCGAATGCGCGGCGCGAAAGCCCGAGAGCGCGTCGCCCACGGGCGGCAGCGCGCCGAGCGAGAGCAGTCCGACGACCGCCAGCTTGAGCAAGAGCCGCGAACCCCGCCGACGCCGGTAGCGCGGGCGCCGGCCCGGCCGCCCGGACGACCGCCGGGCCGGCCTCGACCAGGCAGGTTCGGGCGGCGCGTTCGGCCCCCGCGCGGTGCGGGCCAGAAAGGCGGCGTAGCGCTTCATCGCCTCGAGTCTCCGCGCAAATGGTGGCGAGTTGGTGAACCGCGCCCGGAACCGGCGGACGTTGCGCGATCCCTCCCGGCAGAGCGCACCGTATATGTACGCGGGGTGTACGCGCGGTGTACGCGTTGTGCATGCCCGGACTCACATCCGGAAGACGCCGAAACGCGTCTCGGGGATCGGCGCGTTGAGCGCGGCCGAGAGCGACAGGAACAACACCTCGCGCGTCCGCCGCGGGTCGACGATCCCGTCATCCCAAAGCCGCGCCGAACCATAGAGCGGGTGGCTCTGGCGCTCGAACTTCTCCAGCGTCGGGCGCTTGAACTCGGCCTCCTCCTCGGCCGACCAGCTTTCGCCCGCGCGCTCGATCGCCTCGCGCCGCACCGTCGCCAGCACCCCCGCCGCCTGCTCGCCGCCCATCACCGCGACCCGCGCGCAGGGCCAGGTCCAGAGGAAACGCGGCGAATAGGCGCGGCCCGCCATGCCGTAATTCCCCGCCCCGAACGAGCCGCCGACGATCAGCGTGACCTTCGGCACCGCGGTCGAGGCGACGGCCGTCACCATCTTCGCCCCGTGGCGCGCGATCCCCTCGTTCTCGTATTTCCGACCGACCATGAAGCCGGTGATGTTCTGAAGGAATATCAACGGGATGCGCCGCTGGCTGCAGAGCTCGACGAAATGCGCGCCCTTGATCGCGCTCTCCGAGAAGAGCACGCCGTTATTGGCCACGATCCCCACCGGGCAGCCCATCAGATGCGCAAACCCGGTGACCAGCGTCTCGCCGAAGCGCGGCTTGAACTCGTCGAAGCGCGAGCCGTCGACCACCCGCGCGATCACCTCGCGGATGTCGTATTGCCGCCGCAGATCGGCCGGCACCACGCCGAGGATCTCCTCGGGGTCGTAGGCCGGATCCTCGGGCGCCTGCCATTGCACCGTCTCGGGCTTGCGGCGGTTGAGCTGCGCCACCGCCCGGCGGGTCAGCGCCAGCGCATGCGCGTCGTTTTCCGCCAGATAGTCCGCGACGCCCGACAGCCGCGTGTGCACGTCGCCGCCGCCCAGGTCCTCGGCCGAAACCACCTCGCCGGTCGCCGCCTTCACCAGCGGCGGGCCGGCCAGGAAGATCGTCCCCTGGTTGCGCACGATGATGGAAACGTCCGCCATCGCAGGTACATAGGCCCCGCCCGCGGTGCACGAGCCCATCACCGCGGCGAGCTGCGCGATGCCCTGCGCCGACATCCGCGCCTGGTTGTAGAAGATGCGCCCGAAATGGTCGCGGTCGGGGAAGACCTCGTCCTGGTTGGGCAGGTTGGCGCCGCCCGAATCGACCAGGTAGACGCATGGCAGGTGGTTCGCTTCCGCGATCTCCTGCGCGCGCAGGTGCTTCTTCACCGTCATCGGGTAATAGGTGCCGCCCTTCACGGTCGCGTCGTTGCACACGACCATGACTTCGGTCCCCTGCACCCGGCCGATCCCGGCGATGATCCCCGCCCCCGGTGCGTCGCCCGAATACATCCCGTGCGCCGCCACGGCCCCGATCTCGAGGAACGGCGAGCCGGGATCGAGCAGGTTGGCGACGCGCTCGCGCGGCGGCATCTTGCCGCGCTCGACATGCCGCTTGCGCGCCCGCTCGCCGCCCCCCGCGGCGGCATGCGCCGCGGCCTCGGCGACGATCTCCAGCGCCTCGAGCTGCGCCGCACGGTTCGCCCGGAACTCCTCCGAGCCGGTCAGCGCCTGCGATCCCAGTCTCATCTCCTGCCTCCCCTGCCCGCAGCCCGCAGGCGCCGCGCCTCACCGCCGTCGAAACACCGCCCCCGGCTCAGCCCATCGATGCCATCAGCTCGCGCCCGACCAGCATCCGCCGGATCTCGGACGTGCCGGCACCGATCTCCATCAGCTTGGCGTCGCGGAAGATCCGGCTCACCGCGCTGTCGTTGAGGAACCCCGCGCCGCCCATCGCCTGCACCGCCTGGTGCGCCTGCTTCATCGCCTCCTCACTGGCGTAGAGCACGCAGGCCGCGGCGTCCTGTCGCGTCACCTCGCCCCGGTCGCAGGCGCGGGCGACGGCATAGACATAGGCGCGCGCCGAGTTCATCGCCGTGTACATGTCGGCGATCTTGCCCTGCATCAGCTGGAAGTTCCCGATCGGCTGGCCGAACTGCTTGCGCTCGACCATGTAAGGCATGACCTCGTCGAGGCAGGCCGCCATGATCCCCGTGCCGATCCCCGAAAGCACCACGCGCTCGTAGTCCAGCCCCGACATCAGCACCGCGACGCCCCTGCCCTCCTCGCCGAGGACGTTCTCGAACGGCACCTCGCAATCCTCGAAGATCAGCTCGCCCGTGTTCGACCCCCGCATCCCCAGCTTGTCGAAATGCGGCCCCTGGGTGAAACCCGCCATCGCCTTCTCGATCAGGAAGGCGGTGATCCCCTTCGATCCCGCCGCGGGGTCGGTCTTGGCATAGACGACCAGCGTGTCGGCGTCGGGTCCGTTGGTGATCCAGTATTTCGTGCCGTTGAGCACGTAGCGGTCGTTCTTCTTCTCGGCGCGCAGCTTCATGCCGACGACATCCGACCCCGCGCCCGCTTCCGACATCGCCAGCGCGCCGACATGCTCGC
Organism: Paracoccaceae bacterium; assembly: GCA_007131945.1. Classification (GTDB taxonomy): domain Bacteria; phylum Pseudomonadota; class Alphaproteobacteria; order Rhodobacterales; family Rhodobacteraceae; genus Pararhodobacter. The sequence continues at coordinate 5,139 of SLPP01000217.1, forward strand.
CCGAGACCAGCTTCGGCAGGTATCTCGCCTTCTGCTCGGGCGTGCCGTTCAGCCGGATCTGGTTGACGCAGAGGTTGGAATGCGCCCCGTAGCTCAGGCTCACCGAGGCCGAGGCGCGGGCGATCTCCTCGACCGCGACGACATGCGCCAGATAGCCCATGCCGGCGCCGCCATATTCCTCCTCGACGGTGATGCCGAGAAGGCCCAGCTCGCCCATCTCGCGCCAGAGCGCGTGCGGAAAGACATTCGTGCGGTCGATCTCGGCGGCCATCGGTCCGAGCCGTTCCTGCGCCCAGCGATGCACCATCTCGCGCAGCGCCTCGACATCCTCGTCCAGCCCGAAACGCATCGAAGCGGTGAACACGCGCGCCCCTCCCTCTATTTGAACACCCGTTCAATAAAATACCGCCGGTGGCGGCGCGGGTCAAACGAAAATCGAGCGCCCGACGGCCGGTGCCGCGCGCGAAGCGCGTGGCGCCGGCGCATGTCTTGCCGCCGCAGGCGGCACCGCCTCACGACCCGGTCAGCCCAGACGTTCGAAAACGGGGAAGGTCTCGAGGAGCCAGAACGAGAAATCGGCCATCCAGCCGGTGATCAGCGCGACGCCGACGAGAATCAGCAGCACCCCCATCGCCTTCTCGATCGTGCCGAGCCAGGGCCGCATCCGCGCCATCAGCGCCATCGACCGGCCGATGAAGACCGCAGCCAACAGGAAGGGCAACCCCAGCCCCAGCGCATAGACGGCAAGCAGGCTCGTGCCCCGCGCGACCGAGTCCTCGGTCGCGGCGAGCGTGATGATCATCCCCAGGATCGGCCCGATGCAGGGCGTCCAGCCAAAGGCGAAGGCCAGCCCCAGCACATAGGCGCCGAAGGCCGAGCCGCCCCGGTCGCCCGGGTCGATCCTCGCCTCGCGCTGCAGCAGGCCGATGCGGAAAAGGCCGAGGAAATGCACACCCAGCACGATCACCACGACGCCGGCGACCTGCGCGAAGGTCTCGCGGTGCTCGAGGAACAGCCGCCCCAGCGACGAGGCGGTGAAGCCGAGAAACAGGAAGACCGTGCTCAGCCCCATGACGAAGAAGAGCGCCGGCACCACCGCCTTGCGCGCCCCCTGCCCCGAATCGTCGGTCAGTTCGCGCATCGAGATGCCCGACATGTAGGCGAGGTAGGGCGGCACGATCGGCAGGACGCAGGGACTGAGGAAGGAGAGCACCCCGGCGACCAGCGCGACCATCATCGCCGGCATCAGCGCCGCATCGAAAATGTCTATCCCGAACATGGACCGCTCCGACCACCGTTACCGGCTGTTAGCCCGCCGGGCGGCAAAGGTCACGGGGTCAGGGTGTCACATCCGCGACATGCCGACGGCGGCAGGACGGCGTGCCCCCGTTCCCGGCGCGCCTGCGCGCCCGGCACCGCTGCGCACTCGACCTGCCGGGCCCTTTTCCAGAAGTTTCATTGCGGTTAACGACGGAAATTTATCACCTTGTATCAATACGTTGGAGAAGTGCTCAAGCTTGAGCACCCCGCCTCCGATGGCGCGAACGGGCCGTCATTCGCGCATACAGCCCCTGATCGGAGTGACGAAAGACCCCCGCCTTTCGACGGGGGCCTCGATCCGTTGCACCGCAGGCTCGACTCAGGCGCCGCGGCCGATCGACCACCAGCCGCGCCGGCGCGGCTTGGGCGGGGCGGCGGGGCGCGCCTCCTCCGCCTCGGCGGCGACCGGTTCGCGTTCCGCCTCGGGTTCGGGCTCCGGTTCCACCTCGTCGGCAGGTGCCACGCTTTCGGCGACCGGCTCCGGCCGGGGTGCGGGCGCGGCTTCGGGCGCAGGGTCGGCCGCAGGTTCGGGTGCCGCCTCGGGGAGCGGTGCCGTCGCGACCATCGCCTCGGATTGCGCCTCCGCCGCGGCCTCGGCGGTCGCCGCGGCCTCTGCCTGGTCGGCCTTCGGCTTCGGGCTGCGGGTGCGCCGGGCGCGCGGCTTGGGCGTGGCATCTGCGACCGCGGACGCGGTTTCCGCCGCCTCTTCGGGCGCGACCCCGGCCGGCTCGGTCGCCGCCTCGACTTCCGCCTCTTCGCCGGCTACCGGCTTGCGCCGCGACCGGCGTTTCCGCGCCGGCTTCTCCTCCGCCTCGGGCGCGGACGTTTCCGTTGCCGCCTCGGCCGGCGCTTCGGCCAGCTCGGGTTCGGCGGGCGCCTCCGTGCGAGCCTCGGGCGCATCTCCGGCGTCCTCGCCCGCCGCCTCGCCGTTCTGCGCACCGCGCCGACGCCGGCGCCGGCGGCGCTTCTTGCGCCCGCCCTCGCCCGACGCGACCTCGGCCGCCTCCGGCGCGGCCTCGACCTCGACCGCCTCCTCCTCGTCGACCTCGGGCTCCTCGACGGTCTCGTCCACGTCCGACATCGTCCGCGCATCGAGCGAGACGACCGGCGTCGCCGGGACCTGCACGACGCGCGTCGCGGTCTTGAACTTCTCGATCGCGTAATCCGGGCTGACCAGCGACGGGTCGGCCTCGATCCGGATCGCCATGCCGTAGCGCGCCTCGATCTGCGCCAGGTGCTCGCGCTTGACGTTGAACAGGTAGTTCACGATCCCCACCGGCGCGCGGACCAGCGCTTCGCGCGTCTTGGCCCGCGTGCCCTCTTCCTCCAGCGCGCGCAGGATCGACAGCGCCAGGCTGTTGTCGGACCGAATGAGCCCGGTGCCGTGGCAGTGCGGGCAGGGCTGGGTCGTCGCCTCCAGCATCCCCGGACGCAGCCGCTGGCGGCTCATCTCCAAGAGCCCGAAGCCCGAGATGCGCCCGACCTGGATCCGCGCGCGGTCGTTCTTCAGCTTCTCCTTCAGGCGCTTCTCGACCGCGGCGTTGTTCTTGCGCTCCTCCATGTCGATGAAGTCGATGACGATCAGCCCCGCCAGGTCGCGCAGGCGCAGCTGGCGCGCGATCTCCTCGGCCGCCTCCAGGTTCGTCTGCAGCGCCGTCTCCTCGATCGAGCCCTGCCGCGTCGCCTTGCCCGAGTTGACGTCGATCGCGACCAGCGCCTCGGTCACGCCGATGACGATGTAGCCGCCCGATTTCAGCTGCACCGTCGGGTTGAACATCGCGCCGAGGTAGCTCTCCACCTGGTAGCGCGCGAAGAGCGGAAGCGTCTCGGTATAGGGTTTCACGTTCTTGGCGTGGGACGGCATGATCATCTTCATGAAATCCTTCGCCAGGCGGTAGCCCGCCTCGCCCTCGACCAGTACCTCGTCGATCTCGCGGGAATAGAGGTCGCGGATCGACCGCTTGATCAGGTTGCCCTCCTCGTAGATCGGCGCCGGCGCGATCGACTTGAGCGTCAACTCCCGGATCTGCTCCCACAGCCGGAAGAGGTATTCGTAGTCGCGCTTGATCTCGGCCTTGGTGCGGTTGGCGCCGGCGGTGCGGATGATCAGCCCGGCCCCTTCCGGCACTTCCATCTCGCCCGCGATGTCCTTGAGTTTCTTGCGGTCCGCGGCGTTGGTGATCTTGCGCGAGATGCCGCCGCCGCGGGCGGTGTTGGGCATCAGCACGCAGTAGCGGCCGGCCAGTGACAGATAGGTGGTCAGCGCCGCGCCCTTGTTGCCGCGTTCCTCCTTGACCACCTGCACCAGCATGATCTGGCGCACCTTGATCACTTCCTGGATCTTGTAGCGGCGCGGCCGCGGCCGGCGCGCGGGGCGCAACTCGTCCGATACATCCTCGTCGGCCACCGACTCGATGCGGTCGTCGAGTTCGGTGGCGTGGTCGGCGGCGCGATAGGGCTCGGGCTCGTCCTCGTCGGCCTCGTCGCGCGCGCCGTTCGCGGCCGGCACGATCGGCTCGGCCTCGAGCGCGTTCTCCTCGTCCAGATCGACGATGTCCATCCCGCCGATCGGCCGGCGCGCGACCTCGGCCTCGTCGGTCACCTCCGCCGCGACGGGTGCCGCCGTCTCCGCTGGTCCCGATGCATCGGCGGACCGATCCGCCGCCGATGCCCCGGCCTCCGTGGCGTCGCCCTCATCCTCCGGCGCGGCCTCCGCCTTCCGCCGGTCCGAACGCTTCCGCCGCCGCTCGCCATTCTCCTCGGACTGGCTGCGGGCATAGGCGCGCTCTTCCTCGATCAGCGCCTGCCGGTCGGCGACCGGGATCTGGTAATAGTCGGGATGGATCTCGGCGAAGGCGAGGAAGCCGTGGCGGTTACCGCCGTAATCCACGAAGGCCGCCTGCAGCGAGGGTTCGACCCGGGTGACCTTGGCAAGGTAGATGTTGCCGGCTAGCTGGCGGCGATGCGCCGTCTCGAAGTCGAATTCCTCGACCTTGTTTCCGTCGACCACGACCACGCGGGTTTCTTCCGCATGGGTGGCATCGATAAGCATTTTCTTGGCCATGATGTCTCGCTTGCCCCGGCAGGCCCGGGCCCGGGCGGCGAGGCACCGGGCAGCAGCGTGGCGGGGAATGATGTCAAGGCGATGCCTGCGCAGGCAGACGGACCGGCGTGGCGCAGGCGCCGCCTCGGTCCCTGTCTGTCGATTGCGCCTTGCGGCATCGCGGTTCTTCTCCGACGCCCGAGGGGCGCCCGTTCTCTGCCCGGCGGCCCGAAACAGGTGCCAGACTATTCGCAGGTCCGGAACCGGACCCTAACGCCAGGGTGCCCGCGCTCGGGGCTCTGACGGTGAATTCGTTGCGGTGCGCCCCGGAAGGCGCTTTCCGACGCGCAACCATAAGGGCGAAGCGGGGCAAACTTCAATGGCGAAAACGCCGGGGCGTGCTTTCGTCCTGCTTGTGCGCAGGGAAGCGACGCTCAACCCAGGGTTTTTTCACCCGATCCGGTGGGCAGGTTCGCTGCAGTCGATGTCCCGCCCCGCGCGCGACCGGTGAGCCGTTCCGGATCCGGTCCGCGGGTCACCTCAGACATAGTCCGACCGGCTCAGCCCGTATTTCGCCATCTTTTCGTTCAGCGTGCGCCGCGGCAGACAAAGCTCTTCCATCACCGCCACGATCGACCCCTTGTGCCGGCGCATCGTCGTGTCGATCAGCGTCCGCTCGAAGGCCTCGACATATTCCTTGAGCGGCTTGCCCTCGGTGGTCATGGCGCTGCCGGCGGCCTCGTTGTCGGCCATCACCAGCGAGATGATCGACCCGGTACCGCGCCGGCTCTGCAGCACCGCCTGTTCGGCAATCGAGATCAGCTGGCGAATGTTGCCGGGCCAGGGCGCCTGCAGCAGATGCGCCGCCTCCTGCGCGCTCAGGTCGGGCGCGGGGCAGCCGTATTCCTCGGCGAAGGTCTCGGCATAGGACTGGAACAGCGCCATGATGTCCTCGCCGCGCGCGCGCAGCGGCGGCAGCGTCAGCTTCATCGCGGCCAGCCGGAAATAGAGATCCGGGCGCAGCGCGTCCTCGACCGTGCGGTCGGGTGCGTGTGTGTTGCAGATCGCCACGATCCGGGTGGCCGGCGGGCTGCCCTGCTCGTTGATGAAGGACAGAAGTCGCGCCTGCAGCGCCGGGCCCAACGCCTCGATATCCTCGAGGCACAGCGTGCCGCCACGCGCCTCCTCGACCAGTGGCAGGCTCCCGCCCTCCTCGACCGGGCCGAAGAGCCGGGCGGCGAGCCTGGCTTCGTCCTCGCCCTGGCACGAGACCGAGACGAAGCGCTTGGACGCGCGCGGACCCACCGCGTGCAGCGCATGCGCGACCAGCGTCTTGCCGGTGCCCGTCTCGCCATCGATCAGCACATGACCGTCGGCCTGGCCGTAGTCGAGGATATCCTCGCGCAGCCGCGTCATCACCGGCGAAGCGCCGACGAGCTTGCGCATGAGGGTATTGCCGTCGGCCAGTTCCTGCCGCAGGGCGCGGTTCTCCAGCGCCAGCGCGCGCGCCTTGACCGCGCGGCGGGCAAGCTCGGTCATCTTCTCGGGATCGAAGGGCTTCTCGAGGAAGTCGAAGGCGCCGAGACGCATCGCCTCGACCGCCATCGGCACGTCGCCATGACCGGTGATCAGGATCACCGGCAGGCTCGCATCCATCCCCATCAGCCGCTTCAGCAGCGCCATCCCGTCCATGCCGGGCATCCGGATATCGGTGATCACCGCGCCGGGGAAATCGGGGCCGATCGCGCGCAGCGCCTCCTCGGCGCTGACGAAGGCTTCGGGCTGGAAGCCCGAGAGCGACAGCCACTGGCTGATCGACTGGCGCATGTCCTGCTCGTCATCGATCACGACGATCCGGGCGGGTCGGGGACGGTCGGCTTCACTCATCGTTTCGGTCCTGGTCACAACTTCTGGCACTGTCGTCAAACAAATCCGTCAACTGCGCGCGGGTTCCGGCGCGGCCGGTCATTCGGCGGCGGCGCGGGCGGCGCCGTGAAGAACCGGCAGGGCGACGTCGAAGGCGGCGCCCCCCTCGGGCATGTTCCGCGCGGTGATCCGGCCGCCATGGTCGCCGACGATCCCGGACGAGATCGCCAGCCCCAGCCCGACCCCCTCGCCCGCCTTCTTCGAGGTGTAGAACGGATCGAAGACGGAGTGGATGTCCTTGATCCCGCTGCCATTGTCGCGCACCGTCAGGGTGACGGTGTCGCCCTCGGTCAGGATCAGGTCGATCTGCGGCGCGTTCACCCCGGCGGTCGCGTCGACGGCGTTGCGCATCAGGTTGATGATCACCTGCTCCAACCGCAACCGGTCGCCCATCACCATCACCGGCTGGCTCGGCAGCGTGCGCACGACCAGGATCCGCCGCTCGCGCAGGCTCGGCTCCATCATGGTCAGCGCCTCGGCCACGCAGTCGCGCAGATCGAGCGGCTCGAACGCGTCGCCGCCCTTGCGCGCGAAGGACTTCAACTGCCGGGTGATCGCGCCCATCCGGTCGATCAGGTCGTCGATGCGCTGGAACGAGACCAGCGCCTCCTCGCTGCGCCGGCGGTTGAGCAGCAACCGCGCGCCGGCCAGATAGGTCTTCATTGCCGCCAGCGGCTGGTTGAGTTCATGACTCACCGCCGCTGACATCTCGCCCAGCACGGCGAGCTTCGAGGACTGCGCCAGCGTCTGCTCGGCGACGTCGAGGTCCTTCTGCGCCTTCTCGCGCGCGGCGATCTCGCGCTGGAGCCGCTGGTTGAGCCGCCGCAATTCGACCGACTCGCGCTCGAAGGCGGCGGTCTGCGACCAGGCCCGGCGCGAGAGGAGGTAGAAGACCAGCGCAAGGAGCAGCGCGAAACCGGTGATGACCAGCGCCAGCACGCCGTTGACGCTCTCGCGCACGCCGTCGTAGCGGGTGTAGGACACCAGCCGCCAGCCCCGGAACGGTACCCGGATCTCCGAGCGAAGCACGCCGTGGTCGCTGACGAAGGCATCGGGACCGCGTCCCGCCCAGTCGGCCGTTGCCCGGATCGCGCGCGCCAGCGCCGTCGGCGCGTCGAAAAGCGCCAGCGCCTCGGCCTCGGTCCGGCCGCGCCAGCGCGGCTCGGTCGACAGGATGATCCTGCCCTCGCTGTCGGTCAGCGCCACGACATCGGCGAAACCCGCCCAGGCGCGCTCGAACTTGCCCAGATCGACCTCGACCGCGACGACGCCGAGAAGCTGCCCGCCGGTGCGCATCGCGCGCGCGAAGCCGAAGCCGTAGCCGCCCGAGTCGCGCTCGTAGACGGCGAAGATCGTGTCGTTGGCGCGCCGCGCCTCGACGAAATGCACGTCCTGGGTGCGCGACACGCCGAGCCGGTTGCGATCGGTCGCGCCGACGACGCGGCCCGTCGCGTCCATCAATTCGATCGCGCCGGCGCCCACTTCGGACTGCACGCTCATCAGCAGTTGCGAGATCGTGGCGAAGTTGCCCGATTGCAGCGCCTCGCGCAGGGCCGGGTCGCGCGCCAGAAGGATCGGCACGACCTGCGTGCGCTGCATCTCGGACTGGATGTTGCCGGAATAGAGGACAAGCCGCGTCTCGGCCCGGTTGCGCGTGTCGACGGTGAAGTTCTCGGTCAGGAAGTCGTTGAGCAGCCAGACGGTCACCGCCGCCACCACCGCCAGCAACCCGACGACGAGCTTGCCCCAGGCGGGCATCCCCGCCGGGCCCGCCGTCTCTGCGGCAAGCGTGGTGGTCATGTCTCTGCTCACCTTGTCACTCTACGCGCGGCCCGCGCCGCACTCAAGCCGCTGGATTCCGCTCAGACCGGCGCGAGCGCCCGCATCAGCCCGGCAAAGACGCCGCGGCCGTCGGTGCCGCCGTGATGCGGATCGATGGCGCGCTCGGGATGCGGCATCATCCCCAGCACGCGGCGGTTCTCCGACAGCACCCCGGCGATGTCGCGCATCGAGCCGTTCGGATTCTCGGCATAGCGGAAGGCGACGCGTCCCTCGCCCTCCAGCCGGTCGAGCGTGAGCTCGTCGGCACAGTAGTTGCCGTCGTGATGCGCGACCGGGATGGTGACGCGCTGGCCCGGCGCATAGGCTTCGGTATAGGCACTTTCCGTGCTCGCCACGTCCAGAATCACGGGCTTGCAGACGTAACGCAGCGTCTTGTTGCGCATCAGCGCACCGGGAAGGAGCCCCGTCTCGAGCAGGATCTGGAACCCGTTGCAGATGCCCAGCACGTAGCCGCCGCGCTGCGCGAAATCGGCGACCGCGCGGGCGATGGGCGAGCGCGCCGCGATCGCCCCGCAGCGCAGGTAGTCGCCGAAGGAGAAGCCGCCGGGCAGACCGACGACATCGGTGCCTGCGGGCAGCGCGTCGTCCTTGTGCCAGACCCGAACCACCTCGGCCCCGGCCGCCTCGAAGGCCACCGCCAGGTCGCGGTCGCAATTCGATCCGGGGAAAGTGATGACCGCCGCCTTCATCGAAGCCTCCATCGGTGTCGCACAGCCCTTAGCGCCAGACGTTCCCGATGGAAAGGCCCCGCCGTACCCCGGCCCGTCCAGGCCCCGCGGGAAAGGTTGCGTTACGGTTAATGCCGCCGGATAAACCACTTGAATTCAGAGTGTTGATCTGGGCGCACAATATTGTGCACCCCCTTTAACGGTCCAGCCGCGCGAGCCTCGCCTGCAGCGCCAGCGCCGCCAGCAGGAGCGCGGCGACCAGCCTGTAGGAGGCGCGCAGCCCGGCCAGTTCGGCAACGAAGCCGAGGACAGGCGGGCCAAGGAAGAAGCCGACATAGCCCAGTACCGTCGTGCGCGCTATGGCGCGGCTGCGCGCGGCCGGCTCTGCCAGCCGCCCGGCCATCGCCAGCGCCGTCGGCACCACGACCGAGATGCCGAGCCCCATCAGCATGAAGGCGGCATAGGCCGCCAGCACGCCCGGTGCCGCCGCCACCGCCGCCGCGCCGGCGACCGCCACGATCAGCCCGCCGCGCAGGAGCGCCCGGTCGGCAATGCGCGCCGCCATCGCCTGGCCGGCGAGCCGCCCAAGCCCCATCGTCAACGCCATCAACGCCGGCCCGTACGAGCCCTGCCCCGTCGCCGCGCCCAGGTCGCGCTCGATATAGAGCGCCGACCAGGCCTCGCCCGCGTTCTCGGTGAGGAAGGCGATCAGCGTCAGCAGTCCGGCCAGAACCGGTACCGGCCCCAGCGACGGCGACGGCCGCGCACCGTAGCCGCGCCCGAATCCGTCGATCGCGCCGTCGCGCTCGATCGCGACCAGCGCCAGAAGCAGGACAGCGCCTGCGGCCAGCGTCAGGATGGCACCGGGCGACAGGCCGGCCGCGCGCGCCAGACCGGTAAGCGCCGCCGCGCCGGCATAGGCGAAGGAATAGACCGCGTGGTTGAGGTTCATCAGCTTCATGCGCCGCGTCGCCTCGATCGTGGCGAGCCGCGCGTTCATCCAGACATCCGCGGCGCCCGAGGCCCCGCCCATCGCCAGCATCGCGCCGGCGAACCACGCCGCCGATCCCGCCTGCGCCGGCAGCATCAGCGCCACCCCCATCGCCGCCGCGCCAAGGGGCAGCGCTGCCCCGCCCAGGACGCCCCCGATGCGCGGCGCCGCCAGCATCATCGCGATCGCCGCGATCGAGCCGAAGACCAGGACAAGCCCCAGCTCGCCATCGCCGATTCCAAGCCCCTCCTTCAGGTCGGGCAGCGTCGCCATGAAGGCGCCCCAGACGACGCCGATGCCGACGAAGGCCGCCATCGGCCCGCGCGAGGCGGCAATCGCGCTTCGCTCGAACATCCGCCGCTCGCTCCCTGTCCGCCGGTTCCTGCCCGCCGGAACCCAAGCACGCGCCGCGCGCCGCGTCCAGAGCGGCGCCGCGAAACGACCGGCCGCGGGGCGTGCGGGCACGCGAAGGCGGGTTAAGAAAGAGTTGCGATTTACACGATTTACAATACATATCATTGCTTTGCCGGAAGGTGCGCAATTTGAGCACTTGCCACCGACCCGGTCGGCAGGCCCCAACGCAAAAGGCCCGCCGAAGCGGGCCCTGCGATACTCCGGCGGTACCGATCAGCGCTTCGAGAACTGGAAGCTGCGGCGCGCCTTCCGCTTGCCGTACTTCTTCCGCTCGACGACGCGGGCGTCGCGGGTCAGGAACCCGGCCGCCTTCAACGCCGGGCGCAGCGCCGGGTCGAAGAGTTGCAGCGCTTTCGAGATGCCGTGCTTGACCGCGCCCGCCTGGCCCGAGAGCCCGCCGCCGGCAACCGTCGCCATGACATCGAACTGGTCGCTGACGCCGGCCACCTGGAAGGGTTGACGCAGAATCATCTGCAGCACCGGACGGGCGAAGTACTGCGCCATCTCCTTGCCGTTGACGGTTACCTTGCCGTTGCCCGGCTTGATCCAGACGCGCGCGACGGCATCCTTGCGCTTGCCGGTCGCATAGGACCGGCCGAGCGCGTCGCGCACCGGCTCGCGCGGGGTTTCGGTCTGCGCCTCGGGGGCGGCGGCGTGGCCCGCCACGGCATCCTTCAGCGCGTCGAGGGTCTTCAACTCTTCGGCCATGGTCAGGCGCTCCGCGTGTTCTTCTTGTTCATCGCCCGCAGGTCCAGCACCTCGGGCTGCTGCGCCTCGTGCGGGTGCTCGGAACCGGCATAGACGCGCAGGTTCGTCAGCTGCGTGCGCGCCAGACGGTTGCCCGGAAGCATGCGCTGCACCGCCTTCATCACCACCCGCTCAGGATGCTTTCCTTCGAGGATCTGCCGCGCCGTGCGACTCTTGATCCCGCCGGGATAGCCGGTGTGCCAGAAATAAGTCTTGTCGTCGCGTTTCTTGCCCGTCATCTGCACCTTGTCGGCATTGATGACGATGACATTGTCACCCATGTCCATATGGGGCGTGAACGTCGCCTTGTGCTTGCCGCGCAGGCGATTGGCGATGATCGAGGCGAGACGACCCAGAACCACGCCTTCAGCGTCGATCAGGATCCATTTCTTCTCGATATCCGCCGGTTTCGCGGTATAGGTCTTCATGTCAGAGCCCGGTTGTGAGAAACGGTCGGCCGGGCGATCGCCCGCACCGGATGCCCGCCTTCTACAGCTTTACGCGCGTGGGTCAAGGGGTGTTTCCGCCGTAAATCACTGCTTTTTCAATGTCATATAATTTAGGTATTATTTTACCCCATTTGTTTCCGTCCGCTTACTGCTTGTGCTCTACTCGGCAAGTCGCTATTCCCTGCGGCGGGCGGACATGGCGGAACTGGCAGACGCGACGGACTTCGACCCGCGCAAGTGCGCGAAAAGGAGTGCCCTGTCGGAAACGGCGGGAGCAGAACGGCTCAAATTCGGGGAACCCTCACGGGTGGTGCCGGTGGTGATCCCGAGCCAAGCCCGGGGCTTAGATGCCTTGGGAAGGTGTAGAGACTAGACGGGCCGCAGCTACAGCCGCGCATGCGCGGCCAGGCTGAAGGGATAGTCCGGACCACGAACGCCCCTGCGGACGATCCGGGCGGGGCGGCGGCGGAAGCCGAAGTGGTGCGAAAATCCGTTTCCCGAAAGGGAGTCCGGGTTCGATCCCCGGTGTCCGCACCAACACTGGCTACCGCAGCCGCGGTGGCCGCGCCGGATCGAGCCCGACATTGGGACCGGCCAGTGACTCCGATGCGGCGAAGGGTGCAGGCGACAGTTCATGCCCGACCGCGGCGATACGCGCCATTGCCTCGGGCGGCGGGAAAACGACATCGAGCACGCTGTCCTCCAGCCCGGAAAACTCGAGCGCTTCAGCGACCGCGCGAGCGAGCGCCGGGCGCGCCGGGTCACCGACTCCGGCCAGCGCCAGAACGTGTCCATGCCCCCTGCCTTGCCAGCGCACCCCGGCGAGCACCGCCGCCGCAAGCCCCGGCACGCCGGAAAGGCGCCGCTCCAGCGCCGGCACCAACAGCGCCAGTGCCGCCTCGGGCAGCGTGACCGGGCCGAACGCCTCGGGCACCGCCTCGGCCTCCTCGGGCGCTGCCGCGGCAAGCGTCGCGCCGAGCCAGTCGAGTGCCTCGGGCGGCAATAGCGCGGCATGCTCAGCATCGGCGTTGACGATCAGCGAAAGGGCTTCGCCTGCCTCGGCCAGCATCGCGACCACCAGCCGGCCTGGCAGCGCGGCATAGGCCACCGCCTGACCGGCGAACGCCGCCATCCGAGCCTCGCTGTCGAAAACCAACACCGCACGCATTCCCTTCAGGTCGACGACATGCGGCGTCAAGCGGTCGCCGCGCGCCTCTTCGACCAACAGGACGAACAGTTCGGAATTGATCAGTTCGGCATGGAACCGCAAGCGGAGTTCCACCTCTTCGGGGCGCGCGTGCATCTGCCTAAGCACGGCATCAAGAGTCGAGGCTTCAACCATAGCGCCCACCGCATGGACCATCGGCAAGAAAACTACAACCGATCCCGCAGCACGACCCCGTCCCTAGCCATCTCACGCACTGTCCCGCTGCCCCCAGTACGAGAAAAAAAAGACCGGCGTCGCATGAAGCGGACCCACGGAGAAACCGCCTCCTTATTGTAACCTATCGCGCGAAACACCCGCACTGCCGAGCGAAGGAGGCCGGAACCCCGGTTTCGTTGTCGTTGCATGAGCAGAACCGCGTGACGCTTGCCCGATTTTGCGAGTTGCGCCATCTGAACGACCGAGAGCGCCCAGTGCACCGCAGCAAAGGAGACCGCCATGCAGACTTCCTCTCGCCTCGCCCTCCCCGCAGCGCTGGTCGCGGGCTTGGGCGTGACGCCCGTCCTTGCAGCCCCGGAAGGCTGGGCACCACTGCTCGAACCGGTCGATCTCGCAGCGCTGCTCGACACGCACGGCAACGAGATCCGCGTGATCCATGTCACAGGCGCCTTTGATGAGGGCCACATCCCGGGAGCCGCCTCGGCCCCCTACGGCCAGTGGCGCTCGGGCTCCGAGAACCCCGGCGCACTACGCGACCGCGCGGAATTCGCCGAACTAGCCCGCGCGCTCGGCCTGACCTCCGCGACGCCAACAGTCGTCGTCCATGCCGGCAGCAACCCGACTGACATGGGCGCCGCGGCGCGCGTCTACTGGACGCTGAAGTCGCTCGGCGTCGAGGATCTGGCGCTGCTCAACGGCGGATTCGCCGCCTGGACCGAAGCAGGGTTGCCGGTCTCGACCACGCCCGCCGCGATCGAATCGACCGACTATGCGTTCGAATGGCAGAACACATGGCGCGTCTCGACCGAGGAAGTTGTGGAGTTGGTCGAAGCCGGTGATTCACGGCTGATCGACGCGCGCCCGACCGGGTTCTTCGAAGGGCTCCAGTGGTCGATCGCCGCGCCGGGCACGATCCGGAATTCGGCGAACCTCACATACGAGGCATTCTTCGACGGCAACCGCATGCTCGGTGCCGAGGCGGTCCGCGATATGGCCGAGCGCGAGGGCTATACCGATGCGCCGCTGACCGTCAGCTTCTGCAATACTGGCCACTGGGCGGCGATAAACTGGTTTGCGCTCAGCGAACTGGCCCAGGTGCCCAATACCCGCCTCTATGCCGAGAGCATGGCCGAATACGCGGCCAAGGGGCACCCGCTTGATAACGCCCCGAACCGACTGGTCTATTTCTGGCGGTCGACCTCTCGTTGGGTGTCTGAGTTCTTCTAATGCTGGCACGGCGCGGCCTTCTCGGGCTTTCTGCCCTCCTGCTCGTCGGCGCGGTCACTGTCATCGCCGGGCCGCGCGCCGGGCTTCTGGCAGCGCTCGGCATTGGCTTCGGCCTCGTGCTCGAGGGGCTGCGCTTCGGCTTCGCCGGCCCCTGGCGGCTGATGATCACAGAGCGCGACGCACGCGGGCTCAATGCGCAGCTCCTGGCGATCGGACTCACCGCAGCGGTCGGATTCCCGCTGATGGCTGCCGCGCCGGGCGAGATCATGGCTGCGCATGCGCCGGTGGGCCTCGGCGTGATCCTCGGTGCCTTCGTCTTCGGAGCGGCGATGCAAGTCGTCATGGGCTGCGGCTCGGGCTCACTCGTCAATGCGGGTTCGGGCAACCTGGTCGGGCTGGTGGCGTTGTTCGGCTTCATCGCCGGCAGCTTTCTTGGCACGCTGCATCTGGGCTTCTGGACGGCGCTCGGAACGCTGCCGGTGATCTCCGCACAATCGTTGGCGGGGGCGCAGGGCGGGCTCTGGCTGACGCTGGCAGGTTTGGCCGCGCTCGCCGCCCTGCTCGCCGTGCGCGCTGCGCCGGGAAAGCGGCTGCCAGGCGGGCGGCTCGCGCTCGCCGCGGTGCTGATCGCCGCCCTCGCTGCGCTCAACCTCGTCATCGCCGGCCAGCCCTGGGGCATCGTCTACGGTCTCGGCCTCTGGGGGGCGAAGATCGCACAGGCAGGCGGCGCCGATGTCGCGGCGACGGCCTTCTGGTCGAATCCGGTCCATGCCGAGCGGCTGTCGCAAAGCGTGCTGACCGATGTCACCTCGCTGACCAATATCGGGCTGGTTTTCGGTGCCTTCCTGATCATGCGCGGCCGCGCCCGGCCTGACGCGCCGGTCGCGGCGCTGGCCTTGCGAGGCTGGGCCGGGATCGCCATCGCCGGGCTGGTGCTGGGCTACAGCGCCCGCATAGCATTTGGCTGCAATGTCGGCGCCTTCTTCAGCGGCATCTCGACCGGCAGCCTGCACGGCTGGATCTGGTTCGCAGCCGCCTTCCTTGGCTCGGCGGCCGGGCTGAAGCTACGCCCGCTGGTCCTGGTCCCGGCAACGCCGGCACGGGCCGCGGCATGACCGCGCCCCGTCCCTCGCGCCTTGCGCGGCCAGTGGTCGGGCTGTTGGCGCTCGCGCTCGTCGGCGGGATCATAGTCTGGGACCTCGCGCAGGCGGGCCTGCCCGATCCGTTCCACGCGCCGCCCCCGCTCGCACTCGGCTCTGGCACCGCCCCCACAGGAGCCCATTGCGCCGCGAATTAGGGCGCATTTGCCGCGAAAACCGCTTTCCGTGATGCCGGGCCTCGTCTAGGTTGCCCCGAAGGAACCGCGCAGAGGGGAGTGTTATGCGTATCATCACCGCCGCCGTGGCCGGGGTCGTCCTGTTTCTGTCAGCCTGCATCGATGTGGACATGGAGACGACGGTGCTCGGTGCCGACGAGGCGCGGGTGACAGGTTACATGCAGGTGCAGCGCCAGATGTTCGACATGATGGGCGGGTCGTCCGATTTCTGCCCCGAGGATGAGGGCGGCACGATCGAGCTCACCGATACCCATGCCCGCTGTACGATCAGCCAGACCGGCACCTTCGCCGAAATCTTCGAGACCAGCAGCGACGGCACGCCGTCGCCGGTCGCGACCTATCTGGGCGATGGCACCGTGCGCGTGACCTTTCCGCTAGGAGAGATCTCGGGCGAAATGGACGAGATGGCCAGCGACCCGAACATGATCGCGATGTTCCGCCCGATGATGGAAGGTCACAGTATCGTGCTGCGTATCTCGGGGGCCGAGATCGTTTCGTCGAACGGCACGATCTCGTCAGACGGATCCAGTGCCATGCTGAAGATCCCGCTGACCGATCTGCTCGAGGGTCCGAAAGCGATCCCCGAGAGCTTCGAGGCTGTCGTGCGCTACTGACGACGACGCCGGACGCGCCGACCGGTCGGGTGTTCGTGGGCCAACCTTCACGATCCGACGCGCGCCCTGCGGGTTCGTCGGTGACGAGATCTTGACGGGGCGGGCGCGGGGATTCAACCCGGATCACCGGAGTTCGCACACTACACGACACACGGGATTTTTGACTGGCAACGGCGGGGGAAAGGGATTCGACTGGGGGACTCGCCCTCAGCAAAGGAGCTGCCCGTTGAACGCCCGCAGCCTCGACGATCTC
>SLPP01000327.1 GCA_007131945.1 Paracoccaceae bacterium
CCGAAGGCATAGGCGTAGACGTAGAAGGGCGAGTGGACGAAATGCGGGATGTAGGACCAGAAGGTTTCGTAGCCCTCCATGAACTCGAAGGCGGGGCCGAGGCTTTCGGCCTGTACGCTCATCCACAGCGCGTTGAGGTCGTCGGGCGTCAGTTCCCCCTGCCGCCGGGCGTCGTGCAGCTTGCACTCGCAGTCGTAGAAGGCGATCTGGCGGACGACCGTGTTGATCATGTCCTCGACCTTGCCGGCGAGCAGGGTCTTGCGCTCGGCCGGGGTCTTGGCGTTGGCCAGCAGGCGCTGGAAGGTCAGCATCTCGCCGAAGACCGACGCCGTCTCGGCGAGCGTCAGGGGCGTGGCCGAAAGGAGTTCGCCCTGCCCCGCCGCCAGCCGCTGATGGACACCGTGGCCCAGTTCGTGCGCCAGCGTCATCACGTCGCGCGGCTTGCCGAGATAGTTGAGCATCACGTAGGGATGCACCGTCGAGACGGTCGGATGCGAGAAGGCGCCCGGCGCTTTGCCCGGCTTCACGCCGGCGTCGATCCAGCCCCTGTCGAAGAAGGGCTCGGCGAGTTCCGCCAGGCGCGGCGAGAACTCGGCATAGGCGGCAAGCACGGTTGTCCGCGCCTCGTCCCACTTGATCGTGCGCGGCGGCTCGATCGGCAGCGGCGCGTTGCGGTCCCAAACCTGCAGCTTGTCGAGCCCCAGCCAGCGCGCCTTGAGCGCGTAGTAGCGGTGGCTGAGCCGGGGATAGGCGGCGACGACGGCATCGCGCAGCGCCTGGACGACCTCGGGCTCGACATCGTTGGCCAGGTGGCGCGCGTGCTGCGGGCTGGGCATCTTGCGCCAGCGGTCGGTGATCTCCTTTTCCTTCGCCAGCGTGTTGTGCACGCGGGAGAAGAGCCGCAGGTTGTCCTCGAACACCCTGGCCAGCGACCGGGCGGCGGCCTCGCGCCTGGTCCGGTCGGGGTCGGTCAGAAGGTTGAGGGTCGATTCCAGCGGCAAGGGTTCCTCCTCGCCGGCGACATCGAAGCTGAGCGCCGCCATCGTCTCGTCGAAGAGCCGGTTCCAGGCGGCGGCGCCGACGGTGGACTGGTCGTGCAGGAACTTCTCGAGCTCGTCGGAAAGCTGGTGCGGGCGCATCGCGCGCAGCCGGTCGAAGACAGGCTTGTAGCGCGCGAGCGCCGCATCGGTGGCGAGCAGCGCCTCGAAGGCGGCGTCGTCGATCCGGTTGATCTCGAGCGAGAAGAAGACGAGCGGGGTCGTCGCCGCCGTGACCCGGTCCTGCGCGTCGGCCATGAACTTGGCGCGCACCGGGTCGGTGGTGTTCTGGTAATATCGCAGCCCGGCATAGGACATCAGCCGCCCGGCGGTGATGTCGATCTCCTCGTAGCGCTGCACGCAGCGCAGGAACGAAGCGGCGTCGAGCCCCGCGAGCTTGCCCTCGTGATCGGCGGCGAACTCGGCGCAGGCCTTTTCCAGCCAGTCGAAGTCGCGCGCGATTTCGGGCGCGTCGGGGGCGGCGTAGAGGTCCGAGAGGTCCCAGTCCGGCAACTCGCCGAAGGCGCCGGGTTTCGCGGCGGTGCCGGTGTCGAAGCGGCGCAGGTCGGAAAGCGCGGGCAGTCGGAACATGGGATCCCCTTTCTGGTCTGAGGGCCGATCTATGTCGCCCGCTGTCCGCTGGCAACCCGCGCGGCGCCGGTCCCCGAGAAAGTCGGCGTCAACCGGCGTCGCCGGGCCGAAAAACACCTGCTCGAAGCCACGTGCGCAAATTGCACACCACTCAGCAAGTCCATGGCATCGTTTGTAAATCGTGTAAATCGTAACCGTTTGTCAACCCCTTGCGCGGGGTCCTGCACGACGGTTTCCCGCCGCGACGCGCGGACGGTATCAGCCGCGACGGCGGCCGCCGCGCCGGGATCGCGCGCCGCCACCCTCGGGTTCGGGTCCGGTTCCGTCGGAGGCCGAGGAAAAGTCGCCGAGCGCCGCCGCGACCTGATCGAGCGTCGGGCGCGGCCCGCGCGGACGCGTGTCGAGCGCGGCGCGCATCAGCTTCAGATGCGCCGGCATCGTGCCGCAGCAGCCGCCGATGACGCTGGCCCCGGCATCGCGCGCCAGCACCGCGTATTCGGCCATCAGTTCCGGTGTGCCGTCGTAATGGATGTGCCCGTCGATGTATTTCGGGATGCCGGCATTGCCCTTGGCGATGACCGGCAGGGCGGGGGCGAGCGCGGTGATGCCGAGGACCGTGCGCAGCAGATCCGAGGCCCCTACCCCGCAATTCGCCCCGAAGGCCGCGGGCGGGTTCGCGAGCTTGCCCACGAGCTTGACGAAATCGGCCGAGGTGAGGCCCATCATCGTCCGCCCCGCGGTGTCGAAACTCATCGTGCCGGCCCAGGGCATGCCGGCCAGCCGGCAGGCCTCGGCCGCGGCGCGGTATTCCTCGGGCGCCGAGATCGTCTCGACCCACAGGATATCGGCGCCGCCCTCCTTCAGCCCCTCGGCCTGTTCGTGGAACATCTCGACCGCGCGGGAATGGGTGAGCGGGCCCATCGGCTCCATGATCTCGCCGGTCGGGCCCATCGAGCCGGCGACGAGCACACGGCGGCCGGCACGGTCGGCGACCTCGCGGCCGAGTTCGGCGCCGATGCGGTTGAGCTCGCGCACACGGTGCTCGGCGGCGTGCAGCTTCAGCCGGCTGGCATTGGCCCCGAAGGTGTTGGTGAGAAACAGGTCCGAGCCCGCCTCGACGGCGCCCGAATAGAGCGCGCGGATCTTGTCGGGCGCGTCCACGTTCCACAGCTCGGGCGCGTCGCCCGAGGAAAGCCCCATGTTGAAGAGGTTGGTCCCCGTCGCGCCGTCGGCGAGCAGGACACCCCGCTCGGCCAGAAGCGCGATCAGCGGGTCGGTCTTGGTGGCAGTGGCCATCTCATCCTCCGGACGGGAAACGGCGCCGAAAGGTGGCGCCGGGGGGCAACGCGTGGCGCGCCGCGGCGCCGGGCGCTCAGCCCTCCTTGACCAGCTGCTCCTTGGCGGCGAGCAGGAACTCGTCCATCTTGGTGCGGATCGTCCGCTCGTCCGCCTTGCCCTCGAGGTCGTGCGCGACCTTGCGGAAGACGTCCTCGTGGCCGGCCTCCTCGAAATCGGCGCGGATCACCTCCATCGCGTAATCCTCGGCCGCCTGGCCCGACCGGCCCAGAAGCTCCGCCGCCCAGAGTCCGAGCATCTTGTTGCGTCGCGCCACGGCCTTGAACTGCATTTCCAGGTCATGGGCGAACTTCGTCTCGAAGGCGCGCTCGCGGTCGTCGAAGGTGGACATCATCTGGGGGCCCCGTTCGTTGCTGTCTGCGTTGCGGTCTGGCCCTGATATGGGCGTATCGGCCGCGCGTCGCAAGCCATTATCGCACCGCAGCATCGCCGCGCGCGTGGCCGAAGGCACCGCCGGCCGCGCTTGCGGGGCGGGCGGGCTTGGCGTATAGGGGCGCCAGCTTCCGCGCGCCCCCGCGCCGCGGGGCGTTTTGATTCGGAGAAAGCATGGCACGTCGCACCAAGGTCTACGAGGGCAAGGCGAAGATCCTCTACGAGGGTCCCGAGCCCGGCACCTACGTGCAGTACTTCAAGGACGACGCGACCGCCTACAACGCCCAGAAGCGCGACGTGATCGAGGGCAAGGGCGTGCTCAACAACCGGCTGTCCGAATTCTTCATGACCGGGCTGAACGAGATCGGCGTGCCGACGCATTTCATCCGCCGGCTGAACATGCGCGAGCAGCTGATCCGCGCGGTCGAGATCATCCCGCTCGAGGTCGTGGTGCGCAACATCGCCGCGGGTTCGATCTCGAAGCGGCTGGGAATCGAGGAGGGCACGCCCCTGCCTCGCCCGATCGTCGAGTTCTACTACAAGAACGACGCGCTGGGCGATCCGCTGGTCAGCGAGGAGCACGTCCTCGCCTTCGGCTGGGCGACGCATCAGGACCTCGACGACATGGTGGCGCTGGCCCTGCGCGTGAACGACTTCCTGTCGGGGGTGATGATGGGCGTCGGCATCAAGCTCGTCGACTTCAAGATCGAGATCGGGCGCGTCTATGACGGCGATTTCCAGCGGCTGGTCGTGGCCGACGAGATCAGCCCGGATTCGTGCCGGCTGTGGGACGCCAAGACCGGCCAGAAGCTCGACAAGGACGTCTTCCGCCGCGACCTGGGCAACCTGTCGGAGGCCTATACGGAAGTCGCGCGCCGGCTGGGCGTGATGCCCTCGAACACGACGCCGATGGTCAAGCCGCGGCTGATGAACTGAGGGACGGGACGATGAAGGCGCGCGTGCAGGTGATGCTCAAGACGGGTGTGCTCGATCCGCAGGGCGAGGCGGTGCGGCACGCGCTCGGCAGCCTCGGCTTCGAGGGTGTCGAGGCGGTGCGCCAGGGCAAGGTGATCGAGCTCGACCTTGCCGAGACCGACCGCGCGCGGGCCGAGAACGCGGTGCGCGCGATGTGCGAGAAGCTCCTCGCCAACACCGTGATCGAGCGCTACGCGATCGAGCTTCTTGACTGAGCTTGACAGGCCCGGCGGGCGCGTGCCTGCTGGCGGCATGTCCGACGCACCTGTTCACCGCATCGACCGCGCGGCCTTCGCCGCCGACCCCTATCCCGACCTCGCCCGGATGCGGGCCGAGGCGCCGATCGCCTTCGTCCCCGAACTGGGCGCCACGCTGATCACCCGGCGCGACGACATCTACACCCAGGAAAAGCGGATCGAGGTCTTTTCCTCGTACCAGCCCGAGGGGCTGATGACCAGGCTGATGGGCGAGAACATGATGCGCAAGGACGGCGCCGCGCATCAGGAGGAACGCCGGATCGTCTTTCCCGCGCTGAGCCCGCGCACCGTGCGCGACCACTGGGCGCGGCGGTTTCGCGCCGCCTGCGCCGCGGTGCTGGACGAGCTCGCACCGCGCGGCGAGGCCGACCTCGTGGCCGATTTCGCCATTCCCGTCTCGGGCGCGGCGCTCTGCGCGATCACCGGGCTGGAGAACATGTCGCCCGCGCGGATGGACGCGGTGAGCCAGGCGATGATCGACGGCTGCGCCAACTATGCCGGCGACGCGGCCGTCGAGGCGCGCTGCCACGCGGCGACGGCCGAGATCGACGCCCACATCACCGACCGGATGGCCGAGCTTGCCCGGTCGCCCGACGCCTCGGTCCTCTCGGTGCAGATGCAGGCGGGCCTGAACGAGGCGAGCACGCGGGCCAATGTCAAGCTGGTGATCTCGGGCGGGCAGAACGAGCCGCGCGACGCGATCGCCGGCACGGCCTGGGCGCTGCTCGCGCATCCCGAGGCGCTGCCGCGCGTCCGTTCGGGCGGCGCGAGCTGGGCGCAGGCCTTCGAGGAATACGCCCGCCTCGTCGCGCCGATCGGCATGTCGCCGCGCCGGGTGGCGCGGCTCGACACGGTCGCCGGCGTGACCTTCGAGCCCGAGGACCGGGTCTTCCTGATGTTCTCCTCGGCGAACCGCGACGAGGCGTATTTCACCGATCCCGACCGCTACGACATCCGCCGCGACACCGGCCCGGCGCTGACCTTCGGGGCGGGCCCGCACTTCTGCCTCGGCGCGGCGGCGGCGCGCGCCCTGATCACCGAGGTGGCGCTGCCGATGCTCTTCGACCGGCTCGACGGGCTGGTGCTTGCCGGCGAGGTGCCGTTCCACGGCTGGGCCTTCCGGGGCCCGTTGCGCGTGCCGGTGCACTGGCAGGCCTGAAGGCCACGCCGCGCGGACCCGGCGCGATGGGCCGGACGATCAGCCGGCGCCGTCGTTCTTCGGCCTCCGGTGCCGAGCCGGCGGGGTTTCCATTCCGGTGCAGCCGCGCTAGGCTCGCACCGCCACCCGGAGCAACCCGCACATCCCGCGCCTCCGACCACTCACCCCCCCACATCGAGGTAGCTCATGACCCAGGCCAAGGCGGGCGACACCGTCCATTTCCACTATACCGGCACGCTGACCGACGGCTCGGTCTTCGACTCTTCCGAGGGCCGCGAGCCCCTGTCCTTCACCCTCGGCGCCGGGCAGATCATCCGCGGCCTCGATGCCGCGATCGAGGGGATGGAAGTCGGCGAGCAGAAGACCGTCACGATTCCCTCGGACGAGGCCTATGGCCCCTACCAGCCCGAGGCGCGGCAGGCGATCCCGCGCGAGGAGATCCCGGGGCATATCCCGCTCGATCCCGGCACGATGCTGCAGATGCAGACGCCGGACGGCCGCCAGGTGCCGGTGACCGTGGCCGAGGCCGACGAGTCGACGGTCGTTCTCGACGCCAACCACCCGCTGGCCGGCAAGGACCTGACCTTCGCGGTCGAGGTCGTGGCGATCGGCTGAGCCCGCCCGGAACGGCGCGCGCGGCGTCCCTGCCACGCGCCGCCGCCGTCAGGGCCGCGAGGCGATCGGCGACGGCCCGGCGAGCCAGCGGTAGAA
>SLPP01000192.1 GCA_007131945.1 Paracoccaceae bacterium
CGGCGGCAGATGCGCCTCGAGCCCGGCGCGGACGGTTTTTTCGCAGCGCCGCGCCAGCGCCTTGCGGTCGGCGGCCTCGGCGACCGGGACGGGCGGGTGGAAGACGACCGTGACGCTGCCCTGCCGGGGCCGGGCGAGGATGCGCAGCAGATGCGTGCCGAACTCCATCTCGCCCCACCAGCCGTAGAAGCGCGCGTCCTGCCCCGGCGGCGCGGCATAGACGAGGCTCACCGGCTGGACCGAGAGGATCGCGTCGAGCCCGTGGGCGAAGAAGGCGGCGAAGAGCGTCGGCTTGAAGGTCAGCACGCGCCGGCCGTCGGTCGAGGTGCCCTCGGGGAAGAAGGCGAGATGGTGGCCGGCGCGCAGCCGGGCCTCGAAGATCTCCTTCTGCAGCTGCGCGTCGCGGGCGTCGCGGTTGATGAAGACGGTGCCGGTGGCGCGGGCGAGCCAGCCGATGCCGGGCCAGGCCGCGACCTCGGATTTCGACACGAAATAGACCCGTTCGAGCGCGTTGAGCGCGAAGATGTCGAGCCAGCTGCAATGGTTGGCGACGATCGCGCCGCGCCGGCGCATCGGCCGGCCCTTGCGCAGCAGCCGCAGCCCGATGATCGGGAAGACCGCGCGGCAGACGCCCTGGGTGACGAAGGGCGTGAGCGGGCGGCGCAGGCCGAAGAGCGGCCGCTCGACCAGGCGCAGCGCCAGGAGCAGCGCCAGCCCGCCGAAGACGGCGAGGCCGAGCAGCGGCAGCCGCCAGGCCAGCATCGCCCAGCCGAGCGGGCCGATCGCGACGGCGGGCGCCTCGCCCTCGGGCGAGATCCAGGTCGGCGGGATCGCGGAAGGATCAGGCGCGCGGCGCCTTTCGCGCGTAGAAGTCAAAGTGCTTTTCCGACATGGCCGATGTGTCCATGATCAGGCAGACATCGGTGGTGTTGAAGGCGTGGTCGATGAACGCCCCCTCGCCGACGAAGCCGCCGAGCCGCAGATAGGCGCGGATCAGCGGCGGGATGGCGGCAAGCGCGGCCTGCCGGTCGATCGCCTCGGGCGGAATCAGGTCCATCGGCTGGAAATGCTGCGGCAGCGCCCGGACCCGCAGCGCCGGCGGGGCGAGGTGGAAGTGGTGCAGGTAGCTCAGCGCCATCGCGTGCCGGTCGATGTCGGTACCGGGGAAGGAGGCGACGCCGAACATGATCTCGATCCCGCGCGACAGCACGTAATCGGCGAGCCCGTTCCACAGATGCAGCATCGCCGCCCCGCGCCGGTGGTCGCGATGCACGCAGGAGCGGCCGAGCTCGAGCAGCTTGCGCCCGGAGCGGCGCAGCGGTTCGAGGTCGTATTCGGAATCGCAGTAGAAGCGGCCCAGCGCGCGGGCCTTGTCGCAGGTGAGCAGCCGGTAGACGCCGATGACGTGATCGTGACTCTTCGGGTCGCGGCTGCGGTCGATCAGCAGGAGATGGTCGAAATGGGGGTCGAACTCGTCGCGTTCGAGGCGGTTGGCGTGGTCGACCATGTCCCCGCCCGCGCCCAGTTCCTCGACGAAGACGGCGTAGCGCAGCCGCTGTGCGCCGCGGATGTCGTCCTCGCAGAGCGCGAGGCGCACGTCGAACTCGACGGGTCTGCGCGCTGTCTGGGACTGGATGGCGTCGCCGATCATCGGACCTTTCGCGCTCGTCCTTCCCCGGTTAGGTCAAAGATGTGGCCATTTCAAGACAAACCGGTGCGACCGAAGCGACACGGCAGCTGTGCCCCTGCGGCAACGCCTGCGCGCCATCATGGTAAAAAACCTGTTGACGCAACCATAGGTAGAAATATGCTGAAATGGCGCCGGATCATCTGCCGGCGTCGGGCACCGATTCAAGGCGGACATGGCGGGTATCCAGAACCATCTTGCCCATCTCCTCGAAATTCACGGTGACCCGTGTTCCGATGAAGGACTGCACCTGTCCCAGGCCCCACTCCGGTCTTTCCGGGTGACGCACCAACATCCCAGGTTGTAAGAGTAATGACATATCCGTACCTTCCGCATCGCCACGAGCCAATGCCCCAGGATCCGCACGACCTTGCCGCGCTGCTCGGCTCGCGCATCTGCCACGACCTTATCAACCCGCTCGGCGCGATCGGCAACGGGGTCGAGCTTCTGCGCATGACGCTGCCGGCCTCGCCCGAGCTCGACCTGATCGCCGACAGCGTCGCCCATGCCCAGGCGCGCATCCGGATGTTCCGCCTCGCCTTCGGCGCGGTGCGCGAGGAGCAGCGGATCAGCGGGCGCGAGATCGGCTCGATCCTCGAGGGGCTGGGCAAGGGCGGCAAGCTGCGCTTCGCCTGGTCGCTGCCGGTCGAGGTCTCGCGGCAGGAGGCGAAGCTGCTGCTGCTTCTGGTCCAGTGCTGCGAGAACGCGATGCCCTGGGGGGGCGTGCTGTCGATCGGGCACGAGGGCGTGCAGTGGCAGCTCTCGGGCCAGGCCAGCCGGCTGAAGGTCGATCCCGCGCTCTGGGACGGGCTGCCGCGCGGCGAGCCGCCGGAAAGCCCGAGCCCGGCCGAGGTGCATTTCGCGCTGGTGCCGAAGATGCTGGCCGAGACCGACCGGACGCTGGCGATGAAGGCCGACGAGGAGACGCTGAAGCTCAGCTTCTGATCGTCCCGTCGCCCGAAACGAGATACTTGAAGCTGGTCAGCTGTTCGGCGCCCACCGGGCCGCGCGCATGCAGCTTGCCGGTGGCGATGCCGATCTCCGCCCCCATCCCGAACTCGCCGCCATCGGCGAACTGGGTCGAGGCGTTCAGCATGACGATCGCGCTGTCGACGCGGGCGAAGAACCGCTCGGCCGCCGCCGCGTCCTCGGTGAGGATCGCGTCGGTATGCTGCGAGCCGTAGCGGCGGATATGGGCGATGGCGCCGTCGACATCCTCGACCACCGCGGCGGCGATGATGCTGTCGAGGTATTCGCGGCCGAAATCGTCGGGCGCCGCCGGCACAACGCCGGGCAGGTGGGCAAGCCCCGCGCCCGCGCGCACCTGGACCCCGGCGGCGACGAGATCGGCGATCACCTCCGCGCCGAGGCTGTCGACGAGGTCGCGGTGGACCAGCAGGCATTCCGCCGCGCCGCAGATGCCCGTGCGCCGGGTCTTGGCGTTGAGCACCACGCGGCGGGCCTTCTCGGGGTCGGCGGCGCGGTCGAGATAGACATGGCAGATCCCCTCGAGATGGGCGAAGACCGGCACCCGCGCCTCGGCCTGCACCAGCCCGACGAGGCCCTTGCCGCCGCGCGGGACGATCACGTCGATATGCGCGACCATGCGCAGCATCTCGGTGACGGCGGTGCGGTCGCGGGTGGGGACAAGCTGGATCGCCGCCTCGGGCAGATCCGCGGCCCTGAGCCCCGCGACCATGCCGGCATGGATCGCCCGCGAGGAGTGGAAGCTTTCCGAGCCGCCGCGCAGGATCACGGCGTTGCCGGCCTTCAGGCACAGCGCCCCGGCATCGGCGGTAACATTGGGGCGGCTCTCGTAGATCACGCCTATGACGCCAAGCGGCGTGCGCACGCGGCGGATCGTCAGCCCCGAGGGCCGGGTCCACTCGGCCATGACCGCGCCGACCGGGTCGTCCTGCGCCGCAACCGCCCTGAGCCCGGCGCAGATCGCCGCGACCCGGCCCTCGTCGAGCGTCAGCCGGTCCATCATCGCCGCGCCGAGCCCTTTCTCGCGCCCCGCCTCCAGGTCGCGGGCATTCGCCGCCAGCACCGCCGCACGGTCCGCCTCGATGGCGTCCGCCGCCGCCTCGAGCGCCGCGCGGCGCTGCCGGGCCGGGGCGAAGGCCAGCTCCGCCGCCACCGCCCGCGCCCGCGCGCCGATCCCGTCCATCAGCGCCGCGATGTCGGTTCCGTCCGCCACGTTCATGCCCTTCTCCCCTTCATCTGTCCCCAGGTATCCCCGGGGGGTGAGCCCGCAGGGCGAGGGGGCGGCACCCCCTGTCCCGCCGAGCATGGACCACGCCCGTCAGGGCGTCGTCAGGGCGCCGTCAAAGCGCCATGTCGTCGCGATGCACCAGCGCCGCGCGGCCCGGATAGCCGAGCACCGCCTCGATCTCGGCCGATTTCCGGCCGCGGATCGCCTGCGCCTCCTCGGCGGTGTAGCGCACCAGCCCGGTGCCGAGGACCGCGCCGTCCGGCCCGGCGATCGCCACCGCCTCGCCGCGGCCGAAGCGCCCCTCGACCGCGGTGACGCCCGCGGGCAGGAGCGACTTGCCCGATCGTAGCGCATTCACCGCGCCGGCATCCACCCGGATCGTGCCGCGCGGCTTCATCGCCGCGATCCAGCGCTTGCGCGCGGCCTGCGGATCGCCCTGCGGCGCGAACCAGGTGCAGGGCGCGCCGGCCTCGATCGCGGCGAGCGGGCGCAGGACGCTGCCGAGCCCGATGACCATCGCGCAGCCCCCCGCCGTCGCCGTGCGCGCGGCCATGACCTTGGTGCGCATCCCGCCCTTCGAGAGCCCCGACACCCCCTCGCCGGCCATCGCCTCGATCGCCGGCGTGACGCGCTCGACGAGATCGAAGCGCCGCGCCGCGGGGTCGGTGAAGGGATTGGCGGTGTAGAGCCCGTCGACGTCGGACAGCAGCGCCAGCTGATCGGCGCCGGTGGTCACCGCGATCTGCGCCGCCAGCCGGTCGTTGTCGCCGTAGCGGATCTCGTCGGTCGCCACGGTGTCGTTCTCGTTCACGATCGGCACCGTGCCCATGCCGATCAGCGTCTCCAGCGTCGCGCGCGTGTTGAGGTAGCGGCGGCGGTCCTGCGTGTCCTCGAGCGTGACCAGCACCTGCGCGGCGGTGATCCGGTGCACCGCCAGCGCCTCCTCGTAGGCCCGCGCCAGCCGGATCTGGCCGACGGCGGCGGCGGCCTGGCTCTGCTCCAGCGAGAGCGTGCCGGCGGGCAGGCCGAGCACCCGGCGGCCGAGCGCGATCGAGCCCGAGGAGACGAGCACCACCTGCGCGCCCCGCCCGCGCGCCTCGGCCACGTCCTCGGCCAGCCCCGCCAGCCAGTCGGATCTCAGCCGGCCGGTGGCGGTGTCGACGAGGAGCGCCGAGCCGATCTTCACGACCAGCCGGCGGGCCGCGCTCAGCCGGCAGGGGGCGCGGGCCTCGGCGCTCACGGTTGCCACGGCGCCGCCTCCTCCTCGGTCCCGGCGCGCGCCGCCGCGATCTCGGCCCAGAGCGCGCGCAGCACCTGCTGCACCCCGGCGCCGGTCGCGCCGGAAAGCGCCACCACCGGCCGCCCGCTCGCCGCCTCCAGCGCCGCCTTGCGTTCGGCGCGCGTCGCGTCGTCCAGCGCGTCGATCTTGTTCAGCCCGACGATGCGCGGCTTGGCGTGGACCTTCGCCGAATAGAGCTGCAGTTCGCGGTCGATGGTGCGGAAGTCCCCGGCGACGTCCTCGGAGGTGCCGTCGACGAGATGCAGCAGCACCGCGCAGCGCTCTACATGGCCGAGGAACTGGTCGCCCAGGCCCCGGCCCTCGGAGGCGCCCTCGATCAGCCCGGGGATGTCGGCCATGACGAATTCGCGCCCGTCCACGCCGACGACGCCGAGATTGGGGTGCAGCGTGGTGAAGGGATAGTCGGCGATCTTCGGCCGGGCGTTCGACACCGCGGCGAGGAAGGTCGACTTGCCGGCATTCGGCAGCCCGGCGAGCCCGGCATCGGCGATCAGCTTCAGCCGCAGCCAGAGCGTCCGCTCGACGCCCTCCTGCCCGGGATTGGCGCGGCGCGGGGCCTGGTTGGTCGAGGTCTTGAACCGCGCGTTGCCCCAGCCGCCATTACCGCCCCGGGCGAGCAGGACGCGCTGGCCGGGCTCGGTGAGGTCGGCGACGACGGTCTCCTGGTCCTCCTCGAGGATCTCGGTACCGGCGGGAACCTTGAGCACCACATCCTCGCCGTCCTTGCCGGTGCGCTGCCGGCCCATGCCGGGTCGGCCGTTCTGGGCGAAGAAATGCTGCTGGTAGCGGAAGTCGATCAGCGTGTTCAGCGCCGGGACGCATTCGGCCCAGACATCGCCCCCGCGCCCGCCATCGCCACCGTCGGGACCGCCGAACTCGACGAACTTCTCGCGCCGGAAACTGGCGCAGCCCGCGCCGCCCGCGCCCGAGCGGATCTGGACCCTGGCGAGATCGAGGAATTTCATCGGGCGGCCTTTCGCGCAAGCTGGCCCAGCCGATAGACCCGCCGGCCGCGCAGATCAAGGCCCGCGCTGACCCGGCTGCGGATTCGCGTCCATGGCGGACAGCCGATCTTCCGGCCGATCGGAACGCGGGCAGCTTTCCGTTCCCGTTCCGATACCTTCGGCGGCGTCGAAAAGCTCTCGCCGACGCGCGGCTGTGCAACCCGAACAGGCCGCCGAAAGCGTCGGCGTTCCTGTTGCCGGCGCGTGTGCGGTTCGCGTCCGGCCACCGCCGGCGCGCGGCGAGCCCTCGACAGGTCAGAAGAAGAAGCTGCCCCGGCGAAATCTCGGCGGTGGTGGCGGCGGGAATCCGGGCACCCCGGTCGGGCGCGGCGGCTTCCGGTCTTCCGGGCCGGGGATGGCAAGGGTGCGCAGGCGGGCGATGCGGTCCTCGGTCGGCGGGTGCGTGCGCAGGAGCGAGGGTTCGGGGATGCGGCGTCCGGGCAGGAAGATCTCCTCCCAGAACCGGCCCCGGCGGCGCTCGAGCTTGCGGAGCGCGCGCGCCAGCCCCTCGGGATCGCCGGTCAGCCGCACGGCGCCGAGATCGGCGTCGAATTCCCGGTTGCGGGAGAGCGCGAGTTGCAGAAGCGCCATCAGCGTCGGGGCGAAGATCAGCACCAGCGGCACCGTCCAGGGCACCACCTCGGCGCCGAGGAGGAACAGCGGCAGGTTGACCAGCAGGATCGCCTGCCCCACCCAGGAGGCGATCGACACCACGCGCGACATCCCGTCGGCCAGCGCCATGATCCACAGGTCGCGATGCGCGACATGCGCGACCTCGTGGGCGAGCACGCCGGCAAGCTCGCGCCCGTCGAGAAGCCGCAGCAGACCGTCGGTGATGCAGATCGCGCTGTCCTCGGGCCGGCCCATGGCGAAGGCGTTGGGCAACCGGCTCGGGACATACCAGAGTGTCGGCCGGCGCGGCAGGCCGGCGCGACGGGCAAGCTCGGCCACGGTCGCCACGCCGGCCGGGAAATCACGCGGCCCGAGCGGGCGGGCGTCATAGGCCGAGAGCAGGTAGCGCCGCGGCACGGTCGGCGCGGCGAGAAGCCCGAGCACCATGCCGACCATGACCAGCGCCGTCAGGCCGGGCCCCGCGATAAGCCCGACCACCACCCAGACGATCGCGATCATGCCGGCGAAGATCAGCGCCGACTGGGCGAGGTTGTTGATCCGGTGGCGCAGGCTTGGAGACATCGGATGCCGCGGCGTCGAGGTTCAGGCCCCGGTTGTCGCGCGGGTCGGGCCGGGTGGCAAGCGCGACGCGACGCTGGACGGTCGGGCGCGTTGCGTGCCTACCATCGCCGCGAGGATCGGCGCGCTGCGGAAACAACGCCGCGGCCGGAGGCGGAGACGCGACCACCGGCCGCCGATCGGATGAGGCCGACGCCGTTCCGGCGTGCCGGTCGCGGCCCGCCCCGGCGACGCCGGGCCGCCCGGCCCTCGGCTTCAGGCCGCTGACAGCGGGCGGTTGCCCGTCGAGGCCGGCACGCGAACGGCCTTCGCGAGCGGTCCGCACCGAAGCGCAGCCTGAGCGTGGGCCGCGGCGCGAGCCGAGGGTCGGTGGATCACCCCGGGGACCGTCGCCCCGGGCCCGCCGCGTTCAGTCCATCCGGCGCAGATAGGTCCAGGTCGGTACCGCGCAGCCGCGGGCGACCGAGAACGCCTCGGCTTCGCCGATGTATTCGAAGCCGGCATTGGTCAGGATCCGGGCCGAGACCGGGTTGTCCTGGAAAACCTCGGCAAAGAGCGTGCGACTCTCGTGCGGGTTGGCGCCGATTATCGTGCGCACCGCTTCCGAGGCGAGCCCGGCATTCCAGAAGGCCGGCGCCACCCAGTAGCCGATCTGGCTCTGTCCGCGGTCGAGCGGCTTGAGCGAGATCACGCCCACCAGCGGCGCCGAACCCATCGGCGAGCCATCCATCGCCCAGACGTCGCGGTCGCGCGCGGGCGAGCCGGCGCGCTCGATGAAGGCGAGCGCGGTGCCTTCGGGCGCGGGATGCGGAATCGATCGGGTGCCCTCGGCCACGCGGCGGTCACGGATGTAAAGCGCCAGAAGGGATCTGTCCTGCAGCCCCAGCGGGCGCAGGGTGAGCCGCTCGCTGGTCAGCGTCGGCACCTTGCGGTTGGCCAGATCGGGGGCGGAAAACTTCAGATTCATGGCACCAGTGTTCCTCAAATCATACCACCGGCCGCGCGTCGCCGAAAGCCTTGCACCCTGTTCGCGCCGACCCGGCGCGGGGTAACAGGCACCGGTCGGGGGCCACCATCCACTGACCCCCGTCCTAATGTGGAAACGTGAAGATTCTGTCCTACTCGGCCTTGCCTGCGACCGGCTCGACCGAGACGAAGCTGCGTCCCTTGAGCCCCTTGGCAAAGCTCACCCGGCCATCGACCAGGGCAAAGAGCGTATGGTCCTTGCCCATGCCGACACCCTCGCCGGGGAAGTGCTTGGTGCCGCGCTGGCGCACGATGATGTTGCCCGCGGTGACCGCCTGCCCGCCATAGATCTTCACGCCCAGGCGCCGGCCGGCCGAATCGCGGCCGTTGCGGGACGAACCGCCTGCTTTCTTGTGTGCCATGGGGGTTACTCCTGCGCTTCGGCCGCGGGTTTCTTCGCGGCGCGTTTCTTCGGCTTCGCCTCGGCCTCGGCCGGGGCGTCGGTCTTGGCGGCGGCCTTGCTCGCCTTCGGCTTCGGCGCCTCGGCCGGTGCCGCCTCGACGGTGACGGCCTGCGCCTTGCCCGAGCCGATCGCCGCCTTCACGCCGGTGGCATCGGCGCCCGAGGGCAGGATCTCGGTGATCCGCACCAGCGTCAGCTTCTGGCGGTGGCCCTTGGTACGCTGCGAGCCGTGCTTGCGCCGGCGCTTGACGAAATGGATGACCTTGTCGCCCTTGATCTGGTCGATCACCGTGGCCTGCACGGCCGCGCCCTCGACCAGCGGCGCGCCGACGACCGGGCTGTCGCCGCCGACCACGAGAATCTCGTTGAACTGGACGGTCTCGCCCGCCTCGGCGGCAAGTTTCTCGATCCGCAGCACGTCGCCCGGCTGCACCCGATACTGTTTTCCGCCCGTCTTCAGAACCGCGAACATCGGCTCCATCCTTCTTTCGCTGTCGCGTCCTGCGGCCCCCGGCCTTCCGGGCGTTGCCGGCCCCCGCGATCTCCGGGGCCGCCTGCGGACTGCGTCCCCGATCGCATCGGGGAGGGTTGAAAAGTGCGAACCCCGCGCGGGCGCGGGGCTTTGCGGTTCGCTCTATCGGGGATTGCGAGCTCGAAGTCAAGCGCTTCGCGCGCGCTTCGGGCGCCGGTCAGGAGGTCTGGTCGCGCCGCGCCGCGGCGCGCCGGGCCTCGGCGGCGAGCGCCTCGCCGAGCCGGTCCAGCACCTCGGCACGGCCGAAGGCGCGTTGCGCCGCCGGGCGCAGGGTGAGGTATTCGGCCTGCACCAGCGCCAGTCGCTGGTTCAGCATCCGCCGCTGCGCATCGAGCCAGCGGGCATGCGCCAGCCGCGCCTGCACCATGGCGGGATCGCCTGCCGCGCCCTCGGACACCGCGCCGAGCGGCTCTTCGGCGGCACCGAGCGCGTCGAGCGCCTGCACCAGCCGCGTCCGTGCCTGCGCCGGCGCGGCGAGCCGCGCAAGCGCCGCGTCGCTCTGCATGCGGGCGACAATGCGCAGCGCCTCGAGCCGGGCGCGCGTGGCGGGATCGGCGGGCCGACGGCTCACGGTCGCTCCTGGCGCGGGCGGAGGCCGCGCGCCCGCGCCCTTGCCCGCATCGCCTCGGCGAAGCGGATGGCGGCGGCGACGGGGGCGTAGTGTTCCGGCGCGATCTCCTGTCCGATCTCGACGCCGGCATGCAGCGCGCGCGCGGTGGGCGGGTCGGAATGTACCGGTACGCCGGCCTCGGCGGCCAGTTCGCGGATCTTCAGTGCCACCTGGTCGACGCCCTTGGCCACGCAGACCGGCGCCCCGCCGCCCTTGCGGTCCCATTTCAGCGCCACGGCGAAATGCGTCGGGTTGACGATGATCACGTCGGCCTTGGGCACGTCGGCCAGCATCCTGTTCTTCGCGATCTCGGTTCCGCGCTGGCGGCGGGCCTGCTTCATGTACGGGTCGCCCTCGGCCTGCTTGAACTCCTCGCGCAGTTCCTGGTGGCTCATCCGCTGCCGACGCAGATGGTCATAGCGCTGCCAGAAGAAGTCGATCACGCCGATCGCGGCCATGATGACGACGACGATCGCCATGAACTCGACGATCAGGCGCATCATCTCGGCCACCACCTGGCCCGGGCTTTGCTGCATGGTGGCCAGCAGCCGCGGCAGGCGCGCGGCGAGAAAGAGCCACAGGACCGTCGCGTAGATGCAGAGCTTCACCGTGCTCTTGGTAAATTCGAAGAGACCGGAAAGACCGAATTTCTGCTTCGCGTTCGATACGATCGAGAGGCGCGAGGCCTTGGGCTTGAGCTTCTCCGGTGCGAAGACGATCCCGCGGAAAGCGAGCAGCATGGCGAAGACCGCGATGACGGGCATCAGCAGCGCGGGCACGACCGCCACCGCGAAGGCGGTCATCAGCGTGTCGAACGCCCCCCTTCCGCCGCCGAGGAGCTGGGCCGAGAAACTGTCGGCGCGGTCGAAGAGCCCCCGTCCCAGCTCGCCGATCCGGATCGGCAACCAGCCGCCGGGCAGGAGCGCCAGCAGCAGGAACCCGCCGACCGCGGCGGTCGCCGTCAGATCGGCCATCTTCGGGATCTCGCCGCGCTTGCGTGCCTCCTCGAGCTTGCGCGGCGTGGCCTCGTGCGGCTTGTCGGCCTGGTCCTCGTTCTGGCTCATGGGCCCCGCACCGAGGTCGGGTCGGTCAGGTAGGCCTGGAAGGCGCCGAACCAGACGGTGAGGATGGCCGGGGCGGCGAGCATCAGAAGCACCAGCCCGCCCCAGGTGATCGCGGGCGAGCCGATGAAGGCGACCATCAGCTGCGGCATGGCCCGGTTGATGGCGCCGAGCGCCATGTTGTAGATCGCCGAGCCGATGACGAAGGGCGCGGCGAGGACGAAGGCGAGCGCGAAGGCATGCGCGACGCGGGCCGTTCCCCATTCGGCCAGCACCGCGGCATCCGGCCATTGGCCGGCGGGCAGCAGCTGGTAGGACAGGATCAGGAACTGCGCGGCGCGCTCGGGCAGCCCGGCCATGACCAAGAGCGCCAGCCCCGCCATGACCAGAACCTGCGAGATTGCCGGCTGCGGATCGACGCCGGCACCGCCGAAGAACTGCGCCAGCGAGGTCGACTGCGCGGCCATCGTGCCGGCGATCTGCAGGACCATCACCAGAAGCCTGAGCCCCGCCCCCAGGGCAAGGCCGACGGCGGTCTCGCTGCCGATGTAGAAGGCGATTTCGGCCGGGGTTTCGGGGCGCACGTCGATCAGCGGCAGCGCCGCGGGCGCGACGACCAGCGTCATCGCGAAGGCAAGGATCAGCCGGACACGGCGCGGCACCACCTGTTCGCCGAAGGCGGGCAGGAGCGCGAAGATCGCCCCCACCCGCGCGAAGACCAGAAAGCCCGCGAGGAAGGCCGCCTGCGCCTCCTCGGCGAGCGCGGCAAGCGCGTCGAAGAAGGCAAGCGCGGTCATGCCGCGATCTGGCCGACCAGCGCCGGGCGCGCCTCCATCCCGATCTCCTCGAAGCTGAGGACCGGATTGGCGAGGCCGCGCGCCGCCATCACCGTGCGCAGGAAGCGACGCCGGCGCGAGGAGGTGACCAGCGCCGCCTGCGTCCCGGTCTCGGCAAGCGCGTTGAACTTCTCGGCCAGGGCGGCGGCGAGGCGGGCGAATTCGCCCGGTGGCAGCGCGATGTCGCCGACCCCGCGCTCGGCTTCGAGCTGGAAGTTTGCGAAGAGATCCTCCCAGCCCTCGGACAGCTGGACCAGCGGGATCGACCCGTCGGGCCGCTTCAGCCCCGAGACGAGCTGGAAGCCCAGCCGCTGGCGGACATGCTCGCAGACGACTTCGGGGGCGAGGTTCTGCACCCTGAGCTCGGCGATCGCCTCGAGGATCAGGGGCAGGTTGCGCACCGAGACGCGCTCGTCGAGCAGGAGCCGCAGGACCGAGAGCAGCAGATCCACCGGGACCTTGTCGGGAATGAGTTCGTCGATGAGCCGCCGGTTGGCCTCGGCCCGCTTGGGATCGGAGAGGTTGGCAAGCTCGTCGAGCATCCGGCGCAGGCCGCGCAGGGTCAGAAGGCGTGCGAAATTGGCCTTGATGACCTCGAGCAGATGCGTCGCCAGCACCTCCGGCGGGCTGACCACGGTCAGACCCTGGGTCGCCGCACGCTCCTCCTCGGTGGCCGGGATCCAGCGGGCGGGGGCGCCGTAGACCGGCTCGCGCACCTCGATGCCCTGCGGCGGGTCGGGCTGGTCGTCGTGCATCAGCGCAAGCATCCGCTCGGGATGGAGCCGGTCGCGCGCCTGCTCGACCCCCTGGATCAGCACGCAGTATTCCCCCGGAGCGAGCGCCGGATCGTCGGTCAGGCGGATCTCGGGCAGGATCAGCCCGTAGCTGCGCACGACATGGTTGCGCATGTTGGTGATGCGCGCATCGAGCCCCGTCGCCGGGTCGAGCACCATCGGCACGAGGTCGGGGGCGAACTTCACGTGGATGTCGTCAAGGTCGAGCACGTCGCCGATCGACATCGGCTTCGGCGGCTCGGCCGGCGGGCCGGGCGGCGCGGCGGCGGCCTGCGCCTGCAGGCGCTGCGCGTACCAGCCGGCGCCGAGAAGGACGCCCGAGCCGACGACGAAGGGCGCGAAGGGCAGACCCGGCACCAGCGCAAAGAGGCCCATCAGCAGCCCGACGGTGATCAGCGCGGCCGGGTAGCGGCCCATCTGCGCCATCAGCGCGCTGTCGGTCGCGCCGCTGGCGCCGCCGCGGGCGAGAAGAAGCGCCGCGGCGACCGAGATCACCACCGCCGGGATCTGGTTCACCAGACCGTCGCCGACGGTGAGGATGGCGTAGGTCTCGAAGGCCTGGCCCATCGGCATGCCGTGGACCATCGTGCCCATGACGAGCCCCATGACGAGATTCAGGAGCGTGATCAGGAGCCCGGCGATGGCGTCGCCCTTGACGAATTTCGACGCCCCGTCGAGCGAGCCGAAGAAGTTCGTCTCGGCCTGTTCGCGCTCGCGCCGGGCCTTGGCCTCGGCATGATCGATAGCGCCCGCCGACATGTCGCTGTCGATCGCCAGCTGCTTGCCCGGCATCCCGTCGAGCGCGAAACGCGCGCCGACCTCGGCCATGCGGCCGGCGCCCTTGGTGATGACGATGAAATTGACGATGAGCAGGACGCAGAAGACGACGACACCCAGAAAGACGCTGCCGCCCATGACGAAGGCGGCGAAGCCCTCGATCACCGCACCGGCGGCGTGCGTGCCGGTATGCCCCTCGCCGATGATCAGCTTGGTCGAGGAGACGTTGAGCGACAGCCGCAGCATCAGCGAGGCGAGCAGCACGGTCGGAAAGATCGAGAAGTCGAGCGGCCGCTCGATGAAGAGCGTCACGGTGAACATCAGGATCGCCAGCGCGAAGGAGGCGGCAAGCCCGATATCCAGCAGCCAGGCCGGGATCGGCAGGATCATCATCACGATGATCGCCATGAGCGCGAGCGCCAAGAGCACCGTCGGGCGGAAGACCTGGGCGATGGTGAGCGTCATCAATGCGTCCCGTCGATCGAGAGGAAGGGCCGGGCGCCGGTCGTCGCCGGCACCAGCGAGGCGAGCGCGGCGCCGGCCGGCGCCTCGGCCGCGAGATGCAGGAAGGGATAGCTGTTCACGCGCGGCGCCGGTTCCGGCGTGACCTGGCGCGGCGGGAGCGGCCCGGGATCCGCGGCTGCCAGTTGCGGCCCCGACATCCCCTGTGCGAGCCCCTGGCGAAACCGCGCGAAGCGGGCGCGGTAGCGTTCGGCCAGATGCGGCGTGCGCGAATGGTAGGCGCCGGCCGCGGCCTCCCAGCTGCCGAGTTCGTCATGGAGCCGCGCCAGGAACCGCGCCGCGTAGCGGGCGCTTGCCAGCGGGTCGAGAAGCGCGCGCGGCGAGGGGAAATGCTCGCCATGCCAGCGCCAGTTGATCTGGAAGCAGCCAAGGTCGAAGCTGCGCCTGCCGCGTGCAAGCTGTTCGCGCGCGAAGGCCATCGCCGCATCCGGCCCGTCGAACCAGAAGCCCTGCCCGTCGATATTCGCCGCCCAGGGCCAGGGGCGCATCCGGCCCTGCCAGGCGCGGCCGGTCTCGGTCAGGCTGATCGCATGGAGCACGTCGACCGGCACGCCGGTCTCCAGCGCGGCGCGGCGCGCGGCGTCCTCGCACAGTTCCGGGCGCGCCTCGGCCGCCGGCGCGGCAAGCGCCAGGGCAAGGCAGAACAGAAGCATGGGGCGAGAGTTCTTCATCGCGGGCCCAGGTGATGCCCGCCCACCCTAGCGATGGCAGGGTTGACAAAGGGTTAGTACGGCTCGCCCGCCAGATGCCGGAGCGTGCCGTGGCGGGCCCAGTCGAGCGCGTCCTCCAGCCGGTCGTCGCCCCAGAAGACCTCGGCGCCCACAACGAAGGAAGGGGCGCCGAAGACGCCGAGGTCGCGCGCCCTGTCGGTCTCCGCGATCAGCGCCTCGGCGATCGCCGGCTCGGTCGCGGCGGCGCGAATCCCATCCGGTTCCTCGCCGATGGCGCGCAGGCTCGCCGAGAGATTCGGTTCCGCGCCGGCCGGTTCGCCGGCCTCGAACCAGCGCCGGTAGGTCTCGGTCACATAGGCTTCGCCCCAGCCCTCCCGCATGCCCAGCAGCGCCACCTGGTTGGCGAAGGTGAGATGCTCCAGCGGATAGGGCGCGGGCAGCGCCGGCGCGAGCCCGCGCGCCGCGGCCCGGCGGGCGATGTCGCGCCACATGTAGGCGGCCTTCACCGGCTTGTCGCGGAAGGGGATGTTGTTCTGCGCGACCATGATCCGGCGGACGTCGAATGGCCGCCAGACGAAGCGCTGGCCGGTTCGGCGCGCGACGCCGGGCAGGCGCATGACGCTGAGGTAGGTGTAGGTGCTGCCGATCGAGAACCAGAAGTCGATGGGGGGCATGGCGTGGCTCCGGGTGAACGGCGGCCAGCATAGCACGGCGTGGTCGCGCCCGACCACGTGCGGCTTGCGTCGAGGCGCCGGATCGGGCATAAGGCGCCTCGCGACGTTATCTCTATCGATCCTGCTGACCTGTCTGCTGACGCCTGCGCGACCGATCTTGAACTGACTGCGCCGGGCTGTCGCATCACGCGGACAGCGCTCAGAAACAGGAGGCCGACATGGCCAATGGAAAAGTGAAATGGTTCAACGCCACCAAGGGCTACGGGTTCATCCAGCCCGATGGCGGCTCGAAGGACGTGTTCGTGCACATCACCGCGCTGGAGCGCGCGGGCCTGCGCGGGCTGGAGGACGGCCAGGCCGTGACCTTCGATCTCGAAACCAGCCGTGACGGTCGCGAGTCGGCCGTCAACCTCGCGCTGGCCTGATCCGACGGACAGGCGATTGCGGAGGGCGGCCCTTGTCGGGCCGCCCTTTTTCGTGCCTGCGACGCGCCGGTGCACAAAATGTGCGCCTTGCCAAACCATCTGATATCAAACGCGTTTCTGGCGCCGTTAACCACAACGAAACCTTTGCCGCACTCCCAGCGGAGCGCGGCGCCCCGGCGCGGTCAGGCCCCGCGCGCCTTCAGCAGGTCGCGGATCTCGGCCAGCAGGGCCTCCTGCGGCGGGGGCGGCGGCGCCTCCGGCTCGGGCTCCGCCTTCGTCGTCGCGTCCTTGACCCGGTTGACGCCCTTGACCAGCAGGAAGACCACCCAGGCGATGATCACGAACTTGATCACGGCGTTGATGAAATTGCCGAGCATGAACTGCGCGTCGCCCAGCCCGAAGCTGACGCCGCTGAAATCGATCCCGCCGACGAAAAGGCCGATCAGCGGGTTGACGAGGTCGTCGACCAGCGAGGCGACGATGGCGGTGAAGGCCGCGCCGATGATGATGCCGACCGCCATGTCCATGACATTGCCGCGGGCGATGAAGTCACGAAATTCCTTGAGCATGCATTTTTCTCCACTGTCGGGGCGGCCACCTGCCCTGCCCCGCGGAGAGATTGCGCCGGAATGCCCTTGCGGCCAAGCGTTTTCACGCTAGCGTCCGCGCGACGCGATACGGAGGTTCCATGCCCGCACTCGACGCCTTCCCGATCACCCGCCGCTGGCCGCCACGCCGCGAGGGCGTGATCCAGCTCTACTCGATGCCGACGCCGAACGGGGTCAAGGTCTCCATCGCGCTCGAGGAGACGGGGCTCGACTACGACGCGCATCGCGTGGAATTCGCCCGCGACGAGCAGCTTTCCGACGCCTTCCTGTCGCTCAACCCGAACAACAAGATACCCGCGATCATCGATCCGCAGGGGCCCGGCGGCAAGCCGCTGCCGCTGTTCGAGAGCGGCGCGATCCTGCTCTATCTCGCCGAGAAGAGCGGGCAGCTGATGCTCGCCGACCCCGCCGCGCGCTGGGAGGTGATCCAGTGGCTGATGTGGCAGATGGGCGGCGTCGGGCCGATGTTCGGCCAGCTCGGCTATTTCCACAAGTTCGCCGGGCGCGAGATCGAGGACAGGCGCCCGCACGAGCGCTACCGCGCCGAGACCGAGCGCCTGCTGAAGGTGCTGGAAGGCCGGCTCAGGGGCCGCGACTGGGTGGCGGGCGCGTATTCCATCGCCGATATCGCCATCGCCCCCTGGGTGCGCGGCCTGGTCCATGGCTACGCGGCCGGCGACATCACCGGTTTCGACCGGTTGACCGAGGTGCCGCGCTGGCTCGAGGCGTTCCTCGCCCGGCCGGCGGTGCAACGGGGGCTGACGATCCCGGCGGCCGAGAGCTGACGCCGACGGGCCACAACACCCGCGCCGGCACATGGTGTCGCAGTTGCCAGGCACGACGCCTTGTGGCAAGAGATCGGGGACGCGCTAGTGACAGGCCCCGTGATGCCCGATTTTGCCGCCCGCCGCCGGATGATGGTCGATACCCAGGTCCGCCCGTCCGACGTGACCAA
Source organism: Paracoccaceae bacterium (assembly GCA_007131945.1). Classification (GTDB taxonomy): domain Bacteria; phylum Pseudomonadota; class Alphaproteobacteria; order Rhodobacterales; family Rhodobacteraceae; genus Pararhodobacter. The sequence goes on from SLPP01000192.1 coordinate 17,291, forward strand.
GCTGCCCCTGATCCAGGCCATGCTGCGCATCCCGCGCGAGCGTTTCGTGCCCGACGCGCTGATCGAGGCGGCCTATGTCGGCGAGAACCTGCCGCTCGCGCCCGGGCGCGTGATCCTCGAAGCGCGGACGCTGGCGAAGATGCTCGACGCGCTCGCCATCGGCCCCGGCGACCTGGTGCTCGATGTCGCGCCGGGGCTGGGCTATTCGAGCGCCGTGATCGCGCAGTTGGCCGAGGCGGTGATCGCGCTCGAACCCGATGCCGAGATGGCCGGCGAGGCGGAGGCGGCGCTGGCTGCGATCGACATCGGCAATGTCATCGTCGAGACCGGCCCCGCGACCGACGGCGCGCCGCGCCACGCCCCCTATGACGCGCTGATCATCCAGGGCGGGATCGAACGCCTGCCCGCGGCGCTGGAGGACCAGCTGAAAGAGGGCGGGCGCGCCGCGGCGCTCTACATGAACGGCCCCCTGGGCACGGTGCGGCTGGGCGTGAAACGGCAGGGCACGCTGCGCTGGCGCGACGCGTTCAACGCCGCCGCCCCGGTGCTCGAGGGATTCGGGCAGGAGCGCAGCTTCGCGCTCTGATCGGCCGGCATGCCGGCCACCATACAAGGCGCCGGCTGAACGGCGCATCTGAGAGGGTGCAGGCATGGGCATGAATCGGATCTTCACGCTGGTCGCCGCCACGGCCCTGTCGGCGACGCTGGTCGCGCCGGCGGCGCGGGCAGAGACGCTCGCCGACACGCTGGTCGCCGCCTACCGCAACTCGAACCTGCTGGAGCAGAACCGGGCGCTGTTGCGCGCGGCCGACGAGGACGTGGTGCAGGCCCGCTCGACGCTGCTGCCGGTCGTCAACTTCATCGCCGGCGCCACGGCCGGCGAGCGGACGACGCGCAGCCGGGGCGCACCGACCGTGACCAGCAGTTCGCGCCAGATCAGCGCCCGCATCGCGGCCGAGATGACACTCTTCGACTTTGGCCGCGGCGCCGCGGGGGTCGAGGCCGCGCGCGAACAGGTGCTGGCGCTGCGCGCGGGGCTGATCGGGGTCGAGCAGGGCGTGCTGCTGCGCGCGATCGTCGCCTTCGTCGAGATGCAGACGTCGTCGCAGGTGATCGGGCTCCGGCAGAGCAACCTGCGCCTGATCGAGCAGGAGCTTCGCGCCGCGCGCGAGCGCTTCGAGCTGGGCGACTCCACCCGCACCGATGTCGCCATCGCCGAGGCGCGCCTGGCCGCGGCCCGCTCGGCGCTGTCGGCGGCCGAGGGCGACCTCGCCGTCGCGCGCGAGGAATTCCGCCTCGCCGTCGGGCGGTATCCGGGCCGTCTGGCGCCGATGCCGTCCCTGCCGCGCCTGCCCGCCTCGCTCGACGCCGCGCAGGCGACGGCGCGGGCCAGCCATCCCTCGATCACCCAGGCCCAGCACCAGGTACGCGCGGCGCAACTGCAGAGCGAGATCGCGCGCCGCCAGCGCTATGGCACCGTCGCGGGCGAGCTCTCGGTCGGCGTCAGCGACGGACGGAGCGGACAGGCCGGCGCGCCCGGCAGCGCGACCACGACCGACCTCAACGCCGGCGTGAACTGGCGGGTGCCGCTCTATACCGGCGGCCGCCTGCCCTCCGCCGAGCGCCAGGCGATCGCCCGCCAGCAGGGCCAGAGCTTCGCGCTGCACCAGACGGTGGCCGAGATCCAGCAGGCCGTGGGCACCAACTGGTCGCGGCTGGCGGTGGCCCGCGCCCGGCTGCAGGCGAGCGACCAGCAGATCGAGGCCGCGCGCGCCGCCTTCGAGGCGGTGCGTGCCGAGGCCGAACTCGGCGCGCGCACCACGCTCGATGTGCTCAACGCCGAGCAGGAGCTGCTGGATGCGCAGTTCGCCCGGATCGAGGCCGGCGCGGCGCTGCAACTGGCGAGCTATTCGCTGCTCGAATCGACCGGGCAGCTGACGGTGGGCGGGCTCAATCTCGGCATCCCGACCTACGACGTCGAGGCCTATTCCGGTGCCTTCCGCCCCGCCTCGCGCGCCCGCACGCCGTCGGTGCAGGGGCAGAGGCTGGACGCGATCCTCGGCCGCTACGGCAACTGAGGGCGTCGCGGCGCGCGCGGCTGGCAGGCGCGTCGCGGCTGTGCTAGCGGGCTGACATGCTGGCCGTCTTCATCCAGACCCTGCCCTTCTTCGCCGTCATCGGACTGGGTTTCTGGGCCGGCAAGACCCGATTCTTCCCGGCCGAGGCGACGGCCTATCTGACCAAGTTCGTCTTCTACTTCGCGCTCTCGGCGATGCTGTTCAACTTCTCGGCGTCGATGTCGATGGCCGAGCTTTTCGACCCGCGCGTCGCGCTGGCCTATCTCCTGGGCAGCCTTGCGGTCTATGCGCTGGCGCTGGCCGTCGCCTTCGCCCGCCGCCGGCCGCTGGCCGAGGCGGCGATGGAGGCGCAGGTGGCGGTGATCGGCAACACCGGCTTTCTCGGCGTGCCGATGCTGGTTCTGCTTCTGGGCGAGGCGGCGGCGGCGACGATCATCCTCGTCCTCGCCATCGACCTCGTCGTCTTCTCGACGCTGCTGACGGTGATCGTGACGCTGGCGCGCGAGGGGCGCATCTCGCCCGACCTGCCGCGGATCATCGGCATGGGGCTTTTGAAGAACCCGATGATCGTGGCGATGGTCCTCGGCCTCGCCTGGTCGACCACCGGCCTGGCCCTGTGGGAGCCGGTCAACGCCTTCCTCGTGCTGCTGGGTGCCGCCGCCACGCCCGGCGCGCTCTTCGCCATCGGCGCGTCGCTCGCCAACAACCGGGCCGAGCGGCTCAGCGTCGCCGGCTGGCTGAGCTTCGCCAAGCTCGTGCTGCATCCCGCCGCGGTGGGGCTCGCCGCGATCCTGCTCTTCGAGGTCGAACCCTTCAAGGCCGGGGTGCTCATCGCCGCCGCGGCGCTGCCGGTCGCCGGCAATGTCTACATCCTGGCGCAGCATTTCAACATCGCAGTCGCCCGGGTCTCGGCCGCGATCCTGATCTCGACCGCGGTGAGCGTCGCCACCCTCCCGGCGGTGATCGCGCTCTTCGCCCGGTGAGTCGCGCCGTGATCCATCGATCGGGCGGGAAAATTGCGCCCATGCCCCGGCTTGCAGCCCCGAATCCGCCTTCCTATATAGCCCCCGAAGCCGGGCTGCTGCCGCGCGGGCAGCGGCCGGAACCCTGGGATCGGGGCTGCGGAGCCTGACGGGACCGCCGCCCCATGACATCGCCGAAGGAAGAGGAAAGCACATGGCCAAAGTTATCGGAATCGATCTGGGTACCACCAACAGTTGCGTGGCCATCATGGACGGCTCTCAGGCGCGGGTGATCGAGAACGCCGAGGGGGCGCGCACCACGCCCTCGATCGTCGGCTTCACCGAGAGCGAGCGCCTGGTCGGACAGCCGGCAAAGCGCCAGGCGGTGACCAATCCGACCAACACCGTCTTCGCCGTCAAGCGGCTCGTCGGCCGCCGGCTGGGCGATGCGGAGGTCGAGAAGGACAAGAAGCTCGTTCCCTACAAGATCGTCGATGGCGGCAATGGCGACGCCTGGGTGGAAGTGCGCGGCGAGAAGTACAGCCCGGCGCAGATTTCGGCCTATATCCTGCAGAAGATGAAGGAGACCGCCGAGGGCTACCTGGGCGAGAAGGTGACGCAGGCGGTCATCACGGTTCCGGCCTATTTCAACGACGCGCAGCGCCAGGCGACCAAGGATGCCGGCAAGATCGCCGGTCTCGAGGTCCTGCGCATCATCAACGAGCCCACCGCGGCGGCGCTTGCCTACGGGCTCGACAAGAAGGAAGCGAAGACGATCGCGGTCTATGACCTCGGCGGCGGCACCTTCGACATCACCATCCTCGAGATCGACGACGGCCTCTTCGAGGTGAAGTCCACCAACGGGGACACGTTCCTCGGCGGCGAGGACTTCGACATGCGGATCGTCAACTACCTCGCCGACGAGTTCAAGAAGGAGCACGGGGTCGATCTCAGCCTCGACAAGATGGCGCTGCAGC
>SLPP01000033.1 GCA_007131945.1 Paracoccaceae bacterium
GATCGCGATGGTGTTCGTGGTTCTCGGCATGTCTCCTGCCCTCCCTGCTGATACGGGCGCCCACAACGCTGTGCGGCGCGCCGGGAGGGATATGGGGCTTCCAGCAACTGGAAGGTCAAGGGCCCTTCGACGCCGTCAGCCCATCGCGTAGCCGGCACCGCGGACGGTGCGGATCGGGTCGGGGTCGCCATGGGTGCAGAGCGCCTTGCGCAGCCGGCCGATATGGACGTCGACCGTGCGCGTGTCGATGTAGATGTCGCGCCCCCAGACCCGGTCGAGCAGCGCCTCGCGCGTCCAGACCTTGCCCTGGCGCTCCATCAGCGCCGCCAGCAGGCGGAACTCGGTCGGGCCCAGGTGCAGGGACTTGCCGGCGCGGGTGACGCGGTAGCTCTCGGTGTCGAGGCGGATGTCGCCGGCCTCGAGCACCGCTCCGGTCGCCGCCGGACGGACGCGGCGCAGGTTGGCCTTTACCCGCGCGATCAGTTCGGCGACCGAATAGGGCTTGACGATGTAGTCGTCGGCACCGGTTTCCAGCCCGCGGACGCGGTCGGCCTCCTCGGACCGGGCCGAGACCATGATCACCGCCGATTGCCGCCCGCCGGCGCTGGCCTTGATCTGCCGGCAGGCCTCCAGCCCCGAGAGCCGCGGCAGCATCCAGTCGAGCAGGATCACGTCGGGCGCGTCCTCGGCGATGGCCAGCATCGCCTCCTCGCCGTCACCCGCCGTGGCGACGCGGAACCCCGCCGCCTTCAGGTTGTAGCTCAGAAGCGCCCGCTGCGCCGGTTCGTCGTCGACCACCAGCACCAGAGGTTTCGCGGTTCCCTGCATCTGCATCATGTCTCCGGCGAGGCGATGGTCGCGGTCGAATGGCCCTTCACCCGCGGCTCGGCGGGGGCGCCCTCGGTCACGAAGATGACATGCTCGGCGCCATGGGTGACCAGATCGCCCATCCGCTCGATGTTCTTGGCGATGAAGATGTAGTGCAGGCAGGGCGTGATGTTGCGCGGGTCTTCCATCATGTGGGTGATGAATTCGCGAAAGAGCGCGTTGGTCATGTCGTCGACCTCGACATCGCGGGTGACGACATCGCGCGCCATGTCGGGATCGAGCCGGGCGAAGGCGTCGAGCATGTCCTTCAGCATCTGCCCGACCAGCCGCGCCTGCCGGCGCAGTGCCCCGGCCGCGCCCTCGATCACCGGGCTGGCGATCAGCACCGGCACGCGCTTGGCCATGTTCTTGGCGTAGTCGCCCAGCCGCTCCAGGTCGCCCGCCATCTTCATCACCGCCACCGCCGAGCGCAGGTCGTCCGCCTGCGGCTGGCGCAGCGCCAGAAGCCGCACCACCTGGGCGTTGATCTCGTCCTCGGCGGCGTCGATCACCTTGTCGCCGCGCACGACCTCGCCGGCGAGTTCCTCGTCGCGGGTCTCCAGCGCGCGGGCGGCGCGCAGGATCGCGTCCTCGACATGCCCGCCCATCGCCAGCACGTTCAGCCGGATGGCCTCGAGGTCGCGGTCGAAGGCGGTGTTGGTATGCGGCTTGGAGATGTGCTCGGTCATGTGCTCGGCCCCTTTTCGCCCAGCAATAGCGCGGCGATATGACGGTTCGGTGACAACGGTTCAGCCCGCGGGCAGAAGCGTGGTGAAGGTGGCCCCCGCGCCGGGCGAGCTGCGGATGCAGAGCCGGCCGCGGTGACGGCTGATGATATGCTTGACGATGGCGAGGCCCAAGCCCGTCCCGCCCTGGTCGCGCGAACGTGCGCGGTCGACGCGGTAGAAGCGCTCGGTCAGGCGCGGGATGTGGATCGGGTCGACCCCCTCGCCATGATCGGTGACCGAGACGCGAAGCACCTCGCCCTCGAACCCGGTCATCGCCGGGATCCTGCGCGCCACGATCTCGATCCGGCCGCCATGCGCGCCGTATTTCACCGCGTTCTCGATCAGGTTGTGATAGACCTGCACCAGCTGGTCGTAGTCGCCCGGCACCTCGGGCAGGTCGTCGGGCAATTCCAGCGCCACCTCGAGCCCGGCGGCCTCGATCTGCGGGCGCAAGGCGGCGAGCGTGGCGCGCAGCACCATGTCGATCGCGACCGGCGTGCGCGGGCGGATCTTCTCGACCCCCTCGACGCGCGAGAGCGACAGCAGATCGGCGACGAGCCCGGTCATCCGCTCGGCCTCGCGCGCCATGATCGCCAGGAACTCGGCCCGTGCCTCGGCGTCATTCGCCGCCGGCCCCTGCAGCGTCTCGATGAAGCCCGCCAGCACGGTCAGCGGCGAGCGCAGCTCGTGGCTGACATTGGCGACGAATTCGCGCCGCTGCGCCTCGGCCGCCTCGCGGTCCGAGACGTCGCGGAAGCTGACCACCAGCGCATCAATGCCCATCGGCCGCGCGGTCACCTGCCAGACGGTCTCGGCGCTGGCCGAGGAGGTGACGAACTGCGCCGTCTCGTGCGGGCTGCCGGCAAGCGCGCGGTCCAGCATCGCCACCACGTCCGGCTGGCGCAGATGCGCGCGCAGATGCGAATCGCGGATCTGCCGGCCGAAAAGCTCGACCGCCGCCTGGTTCGCCGCCCGCACCTCGCCCGTGCGCGCCACCAGCAGCACCGGCTCGGGCAGGGCGGCGATCAGGGCGTCAGGCAGCTGACCTTCCATCGTCCCTCATCCGAACCTCCCGGTCACGTAGTCATTGGTGCGGGATTTCCTGGGCCGGGTGAAGATGGTTTCGGTGTCGCCGTATTCGATGATGCGGCCGAGATACATGAAGGCGGTATTGTCCGAGACGCGCGCCGCCTGGCTCATCGAATGGGTGACGATGACGATCGTGTACTGCCCCTTGAGGTCGTTGATCAGCGCCTCGATCTTGGCCGTGGCGATCGGGTCGAGGGCCGAGCAGGGCTCGTCCATGAGCAGGACCTCGGGATCCGAGGCGACGGCGCGGGCGATGCAGAGCCGCTGCTGCTGCCCGCCCGAAAGCCCCAGCGCGCTCTCGTTCAGCCGGTCCTTCGCCTCCTCCCACAGCGCCGCCGAGCGCAGCGCGCGTTCCACCGTCTCGTCGAGGATCGACTTGCGGGTGACGCCGTCGACGCGCAACGGGTACGAGATGTTGTCGTAGATCGACATGGCGAAGGGGTTGGGCTTCTGGAAGACCATGCCCATGCGCTTGCGCAGCGCGATCACGTCGACGCCGGGGCCGTAGATGTCGAACCCGTCGACCAGGATCCTGCCGTCGATGCGCAACTCGTCGACGAGGTCGTTCATCCGGTTGAGGCAGCGCAGGAGCGTGGACTTGCCGCAACCCGAGGGGCCGATCAGCGCCGTCACCATCCCCTTCTGGATCTCGAGGTTGTTGTCGAAAAGCGCCTGCTTCGCGCCGTACCAGAGGTTGAAGTCCTTGATTTCCAGCGCCGGCCCCTCGGGGCTGAGGGTGACGTGGTAGTCGGTTGGCTCGAAGTCGAGGGTCGTGGTCATGGGGATCCCGTGTCAGAACTGGCCGGTGGCGTAGCGGCGCTTGAGCCGGTTGCGGATGATGATGGCGGTGGCGTTCATCGCCACGATCAGCGCCAGCAGCAGCAGCGTGGTGACGAAGACCATGGGCTTGCCGGCCTCGGAATTGCGCGACTGGAAGCCCACGTCGAAGATGTGGAAGCCCAGATGCATGAAGCTGCGGTCGAGATGGATGAAGGGGAAGAAGCCGTCGATCGGCAGGGCAGGGGCCAGCTTTACGACCCCGACCAGCATCAAGGGCGCCACCTCGCCCGCGCCGCGCGCCATCGCCAGGATCATCCCGGTCATGATCCCCGGCAGCGCCTTGGGCAGGACGACATAGCGGATCGTCTGCCATTTCGACGCCCCGCAGGCGAGCGATCCCTCGCGCATCGAGCGCGGCACGGCGGAGAGCGCTTCTTCCGAGGCGACGATGACGACGGGTACCGTGAGCAGCGCCAGCGTCAGCGAGGCCCAGAGGATGCCGCCCTTGCCGAAGGTCGGGTTCGGCAAGGCCTCGGGGTAGAAGAGCTGGTCGATCGTGCCGCCCATCGTGTAGGCGAAGAACCCCAGCCCGAAGACGCCGTAGACGATCGAGGGCACGCCGGCGAGGTTGTTGACCGAGATGCGCACGATCGAGGTCAGCCGCCCCTGCTTGGCGTATTCGCGCAGGTAGAGCGCGGTGATGACGCCGAAGGGCGCGACGAAGACGACCATCAGGAGCGTCATCGCCACGGTGCCGAAGATCGCCGGCAGCACGCCGCCCTGGGTGTTCGCCTCGCGCGGCTCGGCCGAGACGAATTCCCACCAGCGCGAGAAATAGATGCCGATCTTCTGCGGAAGCGAGAGCTCGTTGGCGGCGAAGTAGCGCACGATCTGGCTCATCTCGGCATCGACCGTGCGGCCGCCGACCTCCTCGAGCAGGACGCGGTAGCGCCGGTCCCGCTCGCGGATCTCGTTCACCCGGGCCTGGTAGACCTGGAACTCGGCCTGCAACTCGGCGATGCGCGCCTGGCTCGCGGCGACGGTCGGCGCCGCCGCCTCCTCGCCCTGGCGCAGGACGGCGCGCCGCTGGGCCAGTCGCTCGCGTTCGATCAGGTGGTTGATCCGGCCGATGTCGCGCCGCTCCAGCCGGCGGATCTCGTTGAACCGGTCGCGCGCGGCGGCCTGTTCGCGCGCCATGACCGCCGCGTCGTAGGGCCGGGCCTCGCCGTCGATGGTCATCCCGGCGATGCGGCCGATGAAGACACCCCAGGTCTGGCGCTCGAAATAGTAGAAGTCGGCGGGCTCGCTGACGGCGGCGACCTCGAAGTCCGAAACCCACCTGAAATCATCGCCATAGAGATCGAAATTGGCGGTCTGGTAGAGCGTGCGCTCGGCGAAGCCGAGATTGTCCTCGATCTCGGCGCGCTGGCCGTCGTCGAGGCGCGCCAGCACGTCCTCGCCGACACGGTAGGCGCCGGCGCGGCGGGCGACGCCGGCGAGCACGTCGCCGTCGCGCAGCTCGACCCGCTCGATCGGTTTCGGCCAGAAGGTGGTGACGCCGTTCCAGGCGACGACGGCGAGGAAGCCCGCGATCAGGATGATGCCGAGCGCCAGCGCCCCGCCGAGCGCCCAAAGCCCCGGCTCGCCCACCGCCGAGATGTCGGCGGTGAAGCGGCGCACCCGCCGCCCGCCCGCGACGCTCTCGCGCGCGGCAACCCCGGCGAGGCCGGCGGCACCCGAGGCGGGGAGATCGTGATCGGTCGACGTGGTCATGGCGTTCCCCGGGTGTCAGAGCTGGAAGGCGCGCTTGCGGAAGCGCTGGCGGACCAGTTCGGCGAGCGTGTTGATGACGAAGGTCATGATGAAGAGCGTCAGCGCGGCGAGGAACAGCACGCGGTAGTTGGTGCCGTCCTTCACCGCCTCCGGCAGCTCGATGGCGATGTTGGCGGAAAGCGTGCGCAGGCCCGAGAAGATGTTCCACTCCATGATCGGCGTGTTGCCGGCGGCCATGACCACGATCATCGTCTCGCCGACCGCCCGGCCCATGCCCATCATCACCGCCGAGAAGACGCCCGAGGCCGCGGTCGGCAGCACCACCCAGAGCGAGGTCTGCCAGGGCGTCGCGCCGCAGGCGAGCGAGGCCGCGCGCAGATGCGAGGGCACCGAGTTGAGCGCGTCCTCGGCCAGCGTGTAGATGTTGGGGATGACGGCGAAGGCCATGATGAAGCCGACGACCAGCGCGTTGCGCTGCTGGTAGCTGTCGATGAAGCCGCCGCGCGGGTCGTAGCCGATCGCGGTGAGCGACGCGGCGAAGACGTAGGAAAGGCCCATCGCCGTGCCCAGCATGATCAGCCAGCGCAACGCGTCCAGCCGGCCGGCGGCGGCGCGGTCGCGGTCGGCAAGCATCGCGCGGTAGTGGTGGCCCACCGCCTTGCGGAAGGACCAGGCGACGATGAGGTAGGAAAGCGGCAGCAGGATCAGGAACATGAAGGGCGTGCCGGTGCCGATCCGCCCCGTCGTCCACATCTTGAAATCGCCCTGGAAGAGCGCCGCCTCGAAGAGCGGGCCGAGCCAGATCGCGACCTGCGCCGTCACCAGGATCGAGGCGCCCATCAGGAAGAACTTGGGAAAGCCGTCGAGCCGAAGCGCCGTCTGCACCGGCAGCATCTGCCACAGGAAGGCGCCCAGCATCAGCCCCATCGGCAGCGCGAAGAACCCGACCAGCACCGCGCCGATCCATTCCTCCACGAGCGGCGCCAGCACCAGCGCGGCGATGAAGCCCAGGACCACGGTGGGCAGGCTCTCCATCATCTCCATCATCGGCTTGACCGTCGCCCGCACCCGTCGGTCGACGAATTCCGAGGTGTAGATCGCCGCTCCCAGCGCGATCGGCACGGCGAAGAGCATGGCATAGAAGGCGGCCTTCATCGTGCCGAAGATCAGCGGCACCAGCGA
>SLPP01000075.1 GCA_007131945.1 Paracoccaceae bacterium
CGGCCTGCTCGGCCTCGAGCGTCGCCTGCGCCTTCTCCACCAGCGCGACGATGTCGCCCATGCCGAGGATGCGGCCGGCGATGCGCTCGGGCTCGAAGGTCTCCAGCGCGTCGGACTTCTCACCCAGGCCGACGAAGCGGATCGGCTTGCCGGTCACCGCGCGCATCGAAAGCGCCGCGCCGCCGCGCCCGTCGCCGTCCATCCGGGTCAGGATCACGCCGGAAATGCCCACCTTTCCATCGAATTCCGTGGCGACGTTGACGGCGTCCTGGCCAGTCAGCCCGTCGACCACCAGGAGCGTCTCGCGCGGGTTCGCCACGTCGCGGACGGCCTGCACCTCGTCCATCAGGACTTCATCGATATGCAGCCGGCCGGCGGTATCGAGGATATAGACGTCGTAGCCGCCCAGCGTCGCGTGGCTTTTCGCGCGCCTGGCGATCTGCACCGCGCTCTCGCCCTTGACGATGGGTAGCGTGTCGACGCCGATCTGGGTGCCGAGGATCGCCAGCTGCTCCATCGCCGCCGGGCGGTTGGTGTCGAGCGAGGCCATCAGCACGCGCTTCCCCTCGCGCTCCTTCAGCCGCCGCGCCAGTTTCGCCGAGGTCGTGGTCTTGCCCGAACCCTGCAGGCCGACCATCAGGATCGGCGCCGGCGGGTTGTCGATCTTCAGCTTGCCCGGATCGCCCTCGCCCTTCAGCGTCGCGATCAGCTCGTCATGGACGATCTTGACCACCTGCTGGCCGGGGGTGACGGATTTCGTCACCGCCGCGCCGGTGGCCTTGGCCTGCACCCGCTTGATGAAGTCGCGCGCCACGGGCAGCGAGACATCGGCCTCGAGAAGCGCCACGCGCACCTCGCGCAGGGCGGCGGTCACGTCCTCGGCCGACAGCGCACCCTGCTTGGTCAGCCGGTCGAAGACCCCGCCGAGGCGTTCGGACAGATTTTCGAACATGCGCGCGTCCTCTGCAGCCAGCCAATGCGACGGGGCATCCGCGGGCGCGACGCGCTGACGGATGGCGATCCCCGCAATGGCGAAGGGACCGGAAGCACGGGCCTCCGGGAAGTTGCGCGCGGCCTACGTCATCGCGGGGAGGAAGTCAAGCCGCGCCGCCCGGCGCCGCGCCGCCCCCCGGAAGCGCCATCGGCACCGCGACGAAAGGTTTCATTGCGGTTAATGGCGCCGGATTTCAATGCAACTTCAATAAATTGCAGAAGCGCACAAATTTGTGCGCCCCGGGCTCAGATCGCCGCCTTGCGGCTCTCGTCGAGATAGATCTCGCGCAGCCGCGTCGCCACCGGCCCGGGCCTGCCGTCGCCCAGCGCCACCCCGTCGATCGCGACCACCGGCATGACGAAGGCCGAGGCCGAGGTGACGAAGGCCTCGTCCGCCGCCATCGCCTCCTCGAGCGTGAAGGGCCGTTCCTCGATCTCCATCTGCGCCTCGCGGGCGAAGCGCAGCACCGCGGCGCGGGTGATCCCGTGCAGGATGTCGGTGGAGAGCCCCCGGGTAATGATCTTGCCCCCGCGCACGATATAGGCGTTGTTCGAGGTCCCCTCGGTGACCAGCCCGTCCTCGACCATCCAGGCATCGTCGGCGCCCACCTTCTTCGCCATCATCTTGCCCATCGACGGGTAGAGCAGTTGCACCGTCTTGATGTCCCGCCGCCCCCAGCGGATGTCGGGGATCGAGACGACCCTGATGCCGGTGCGCGCCTGTTCGCTGTCGGCGAGGCCCGGCTTCGACTGGGTGAACAGCACCACCGTCGGCGGCGTGTCGGCGGACGGATAGGCGAAGTCCCGGTCGCCGGGATTGCCGCGGCTGACCTGCAGGTAGACCAGCCCGTCCTCGATCCCGTTGCGCGCGACGATCTCGCGGTGGACCGCCAGCCAGTCCTCGTCGGAGAGCGGGTTGCGGATCTCGAGCGCGTCGAGCGAGCGCTGCAGCCGCGCCAGATGGCCCGGAAAGTCGATCAGCCGGCCGCCAAGGACCGAGGTCACCTCGTAGACGCCGTCGGCCATCAGGAAGGCGCGGTCGAAGACCGAGACCTTCGCCTCATCCTCGGGCAGGTAGTCGCCGTTGACATAGACGGTGCGGGTCATGCGTTTTCCCTCATCCCCAGAGTTCCGGTTCGGGCGGATGCACGCCCGCGGCGTCGTATCTCAAGGCCGGCTCACGGTCCTCGGCGAGCAACAGCGGGCCGTCGAGATCGACCAGTGCCGCGCCCTGCGCCACCAGCACCGCCGGCGCCATGGCGAGCGAGGTGCCGACCATGCAACCGACCATGATCCCGAATCCCGCCGCCCGCGCCGCGTCGCGGAGGGCCAGCGCCTCGGTCAGCCCGCCGGTCTTGTCGAGCTTGATGTTGACCATGTCGTAGCGGCCCTTCAGCGCCGGCAGGCTGGCGCGGTCGTGGCAGCTCTCGTCGGCGCAGACCGGAAGCGGCCGCACGATCTCGGCCAGCATGTCGTCCTGCCCGGCGGGCAGGGGCTGTTCGACCATCGCCACGCCCAGCCGCAGCAGGTGCGGGGCGAGATCGGCATAGACCTCGGCCGTCCAGCCCTCGTTGGCATCGACGATGATCCTCGCCTCCGGCGCGCCTTCGCGTACCGCCTCCAGCCGCGGCATGTCGTCGGGCGTGCCGAGCTTGATCTTCAGAAGCGGCCGATGGGCGTTCCGCGCCGCCGCCGCGCGCATCTTCTCGGGAGTGTCGAGCGAGAGCGTGAAGGCGGTGATCAGGGGCCGCGGCGCGGGCAGGCCGGCGAGATCCCAGACCCGCCGCCCCGCCGCCTTCGCCGCGAGGTCCCAGAGCGCGCAATCGACCGCGTTGCGCGCCGCGCCCGATGGCAGCGCCGATTGCAGCGTGGCTCGGCTGATGTCGGCCGGCAGGCCCTCGATCTGCGCCGCCACGCTCTCGACCGTCTCGCCATAGCGCGCATAGGGCACGCATTCGCCGCGCCCGGTCACGCCGTCGCGCACGACCTCGACCGTCAGCACCCGCGCCTCGGTGCGCGAGCCGCGGGCGATGGTGAAGACCTCGGCCAGACGGAAACTCTCGGCCCGAACGGAAATCATTGCTGCTCCTTCACCTGTCGGGAAATGCCGGGAACGCGCCGCGGCGGCGGCGGCGGCGCCCCCGCCCCGCCTCAGAGGTTTTCCAGCGCGTCGACCAGTTTCCCGGCGCCGAAGCGGTAGGGATCGGTTGCCGGCAGGCCGAGCCGGTCCTCGACCTCGGCGAGATAGATTTGCGCGTCCTCCTCGCTCAGCGCCTGGGTGTTGACCGAGACCCCGACTACGACGCAGGCCGGGTTCGCCACCTTCGCCATCGCGAGCCCCGTGTCGCGCACCGCTTCCAGCGTCGGCAGCCGGTAGTCCGGCAGCCCGCGCATATGCGGCCGGGTCGGCTCATGGCAGAGGATCAGCGCGTCCGGCTGGCCGCCATGGATCAGCGCCAGCGTCACGCCCGAATAGCTGATGTGGAAGAGGCTCCCCTGCCCCTCGATCAGGTCCCAGTGGTCGGGGTCGTTGTCGGGCGTCAGCCACTCGATCGAGCCGGCCATGAAATCGGCGATCACCGCGTCGAGCGGCACGCCGTCGCCGGTAATCAGGATGCCGGTCTGGCCGGTGGCGCGGAAGCTCGCCTTCATCCCGCGTTCGCGCATCTCGCGCTCCATGCAGAGCGCGGTGTACATCTTGCCGACCGAGCAGTCGGTGCCGATGGCCAGGCAGCGCTTGCCGGTGCGGCGGATGCCGTTGGCGATCGGGTATTTCACCGCCGGCACGCGCACGTCGTGCAGCCTGCGGCCGGTGGCGCGGGCGACGGCGGCGAGGTCCTCCTCGTCGCGCAGGAGGTTGTGCAGCCCAGAGGCGAGGTCGAACCCCTCCTCCAGCGCCTGCACCAGCACCTTCTTCCAGCTCTGCGAGATCACGCCGCCGCGATTGGCCACCCCGATCACCAGGGTCCTGACGCCCGCCGCCTTCGCCTCGGCCAGCGTCATGTCGGGCAGGCCCATGTCGGCGCGGCACCCGTCGAGCCGCAACTGTCCTTTCGCGAATTCCGGCCGCCAGTCCTTGATCCCCTGCGCGACCTTGGCCGCAAGCTGGTCCGGCGCATCGCCGAGAAACAGAAGATAGGGTGTCTCGATCATCGCTCTCTCCATCAGGCGGGCGGGCGTTCCGGCGTCTTCTGCGGCGCGCGCGCATCGAGCGCAAGACGTTTTGCGCCCGTCGCGACCGCCACGCGGGCTTTTGCACATGCAGAAATCAGGGTTGCGCCGGGCTGCGCAAGTTCATAACCCTTGCGCGATCCAAGGCATATCTTCCTGACCGAGGCACGTCCATGTCGTTCCGCATCCAGCCCGCACCGCCGGCCCGCCCCAACCGTTGCCAGCTCTTCGGCCCCGGCTCGCGGCCGGCGATCTTCGAGAAGATGGCGGGATCGGCGGCGGACGTGATCAATCTCGATCTCGAGGATTCGGTCGCGCCCGGCGACAAGGACGCCGCGCGCGCGAATGTCATCGCCGCGACGCACGAGATCGACTGGGGGGCCAAGCATCTGAGCGTGCGGATCAACGGGCTCGACACGCCGTTCTGGTACCGCGACGTGGTCGATCTGCTGGAACAGGCGAGCGCGCGGCTCGACCAGATCATGATCCCCAAGGTGGGCTGCGCGGCGGATCTCTACGCCGTCGACGCGCTGGTCACGGCGGTGGAACGGGCGAAGGGGCGCGAAAAACCCATCGGGTTCGAGGTGATCATCGAATCGGCCGCCGGCATCGCCCATGTCGAGGAGATCGCGGCGGCCTCGCCCCGGCTGCAGGCGATGAGCCTCGGCGCGGCCGATTTCGCCGCCTCGATGGGGATGCAGACCACCGGCATCGGCGGCACGCAGGAGAACTACTACATGCTGCGCGAGGGGCAGCAGTACTGGGCCGATCCCTGGCATTGGGCGCAGGCGGCGATCGTCGCGGCCTGCCGCACGCATGGGGTGCTGCCGGTCGATGGCCCGTTCGGCGACTTCTCCGACGACGAGGGGTTCCGGGCGCAGGCGCGGCGCTCGGCGACGCTGGGCATGGTCGGCAAATGGGCGATCCATCCCAAGCAGGTGGCGCTCGCCAACGAGGTCTTCACACCCTCGGAGGCGGCGGTGGCCGAGGCGCGCGAGATCCTCGAGGCGATGGAAGCCGCCAAGGCCCGCGGCGAGGGGGCGACGGTCTACAAGGGCCGGCTCGTCGACATCGCCTCGATCAAGCAGGCCGAGGTGATCGTCCGCCAGGCCGAGATGATCGCGTCGCGATGAGCTCCGGGGGGCCGGCGGCGGCGGTTTCAGGCGGCCGCGCTCGCCAGCGAGCAATCGCGCAAGCTATTGATCTGGAACCAGAACAGCGGCGGCGTTAACCGCATCGAAAGCACTGCCGCAGGCGCCGCCCGGGCGCCTGCCGGGTCAGTCGCGGCCCAGGTATTGCGCCTCGCTCACCGGCTCCAGCCAGGTCGCGGTGCTGCCGTCCTCGGCCTCCTGGATGGCGATGTGGCTCATCGCGACCTCCGGCGCGGCGCCGTGCCAGTGCTTCTCGCCCGGCGCGAACCAGACCACGTCGCCCGGCCCGATCTCCTCGATCGGGCCGCCCTCGCGCTGGGCGCGGCCGAGCCCGGCGGTGACGATCAGCGTCTGGCCGAGCGGATGGGTGTGCCAGTTCGTGCGCGCGCCGGGCTCGAAGGTGACCAGGACCCCGGCGGCGCGGGCCGGCGGGTCGGGCTGGAAGAGCGGGTCCATGCGCACCGCGCCGGTGAACCACTCGGCCGGCGCGCGGCGCGAGGCGCGGGTTCCGTTTCGGCTGATCTGCATCGGGGCCTCCGTCTGTGCTGATCCGATGATGGCACGGAAGCCGGGGCGAGGCGAGGGGCCGCGTCCGGCGAGCGCCCCCGCCGGCGACCGCCGCCCCGTCGCCGATCAGCCGGCGAGGCGGCGCAGCGCGCCCAGAAGCTGCAGTGTCGAGCCGTCGCGCCCGGCGGCCTCGGCCCGGCCCTCGACCATCGGCAGGAGCGATTGGGCCAGTTCCTTGCCCAGCTCCACCCCCCACTGGTCGAAGGAATTGATCCCGAGGATCGTCCCCTCGACGAAGACCCGGTGCTCGTAGAGCGCCAGGATCGCGCCCAGCGTCGCCGGCGTCAGGCGCGGATAGATCAGCGTCGTCGAGGGCCGGTTGCCGGGGCAGACACGGTGCCGCGCCAGCCGCTCGGCGGCCTTGCCGCGCAGCCCGGACGCGGCGGCGGCGGCGCGCGCCTGCTCGAGGCTGCGGCCGCGCATCAGCGCCTCGGACTGCGCCAGGCAATTGGCGACGAGAAGCGCGTGGTGATGGGCGAGCGCCGGTTCGTGGCCCTTCGCGGCGAGCAGGAACTCGCAGGGCACGACCTGCGTGC
>SLPP01000394.1 GCA_007131945.1 Paracoccaceae bacterium
AGCGGCATCAGCGTCTCGCTGACGAAACGGCCGCCGAATATGCCGAAACGACCCTTCTCGTCGGGCCCGGTCATGTAGCTGTTGATGCGGTCTTCGGGCATGGGGCACCTCCTGCGTCAGGCCGATGTAGCCCCTCTCGGGCAGGCGGTAAAGTGGCGACCCGTCGACCGGGAAAGCGCCCCTTCAGCGGCCGAGGGAGCGGGTGCTCGCATGCGAGCACTCGCGCAAAATACTGACAAAAAACGTCTTTCCGGAGAAATTAACCGCAACGAAACCTTTGCGCGGGGCCGTTTCCGGGGCGATCAGGCCCGCGTAGCAAGGGTCAGCAGATAGTCGGTTTCCATCTTCACCGTGCCGTCCGTGGCGCGGTTGCGCTTCGATATCACCGCCCGCATGTCAGTGCGCAGCGCCTCGGCACCGGCCTCGCCAACGACGCCGAGGGCGCGGATCGTGGGGCCGAAATAGGTCGAGAACACCTCGACCGCGTGATCGGGCGAACGGAAGAAGGCAAAGCCCGAGCATCGCTCGAACCGCATCTCGGCGACGGCGTCGCCGAAAAGTCCGGCGATCCCGTCCTCGGTGCCCCAGATGAGCGGCGACGGCATCCCGTCGGGCGGCGGGGCGTGGCTTGCGTGAACGCCAAAGAAGTCCTTGCCGAAGCCCTCGGGCATCCAGTTCGCCAGCGCGAGCCGACCGCCCGGGCGGCAGACGCGCAGCGCCTCTTCGGCCGCACGCTTCTGGTCGGGCGCGAACATGATGCCGAAGGCCGAGGTCACCATGTCGAAATCACCGTCGGGCCAAGGCAGATCCTGCGCATCGCCGAGACGGAAATCGACCGTCACCCCCTCGGCGGCGGCCCTGAGCTTCGCGCGCTCGATCAGATTCTCGGCGATGTCGACACCGGCGACATCGCAGAAGCGCCGCGCGGCGACCAGTGCGACATTGCCGCTGCCGCAGGCGATGTCGAGCACGCGCTCGCCCGGACGCGGATCGGCGGCGCGGCAGAGGTCCTCTGCGATCATCATGGTCTGCCGGGCTATCTTGTTGAAATCGCCGCTCGACCACAGCGCCTTGGCAGCGGCCGTCAGGGCCGGGATGTCGGGTTGAGCCTGATGGGACATGGTCACCTCCTTCTGCGTTCCGCCCGCAAGGCAAGGAAATGACGAAATCCCATAGCATGTTTTCGGCCGCGACGCGACCCGGCGGCCGGATCGCGGTCGAGGGGCGGGCTCAGTCGGCGGTTGCCGGCGCCCCGGTCGCGGCGGCAACGAAGGCGGCGATGCGCGCGGGGTCCTTGACGCCGGGCGCAGATTCGACGCCCGACGAGACATCGACCTGGCGCGCGCCGGTCAGGCGGATCGCCTCGGCGACGTTTTCGGGCGTCAGGCCGCCGGCCAGCATCCAGGGCACCGGCCAGCGCCGGCCGGCGATCAGCCGCCAGTCGAAGGCGAGCCCGTTGCCGCCGGGCAGCGCGGCACCGGGCACCGGCTTGGCATCGACGAGCAGCATGTCCGCCGCCCGCGCCTGTTCGGCCAGCGCCGGCAGGTCACCCTCGGTCGCGATGCCCACCGCCTTCATCACCGGCAGGCCGAAACGCGCGCGGACCCCGGCCACCCGCGCCGGGCTCTCGTGCCCGTGGAGCTGCAGAAGGTCGAGCGGGACGGCCGCCAGCACGGCCTCGATCCCGGCATCCTCGGCATCGACGAAAAGGCCCACCCGCGCCAGCCCGGGCGGCGCCGCGAGCGCGATCGCCCGCGCCCGTTCGGGGCTCACGGCGCGCGGCGATGGCGGGAAGAAGTTGAGGCCGACATAGGCCGCGCCGGCCCGGGCAACGGCGTCCATGTCCTGCGGCCGGGTCACGCCGCAGATCTTGACGCGGACGGTTTCGGTCATCGCGCTATCTGGAATCGTCGACGATCTGCAGGATCTCGTCGCGCTGGCGCTTCACCGCCGGCACCGGCGAGGTGCGCTCGCCGCGGCGGACCGCTTCCAGTTCGCGCTGCGCCTGCGCCGCCTCGCGCCGGATCGAGCGTTCGCGCAGCCATTCCCAGACCAGCCCCAGCACCAGCCCGAGACCGATCGCCGCGCCGACGACGACGAAGAGCGGCAGCGTGATCGTGTAGTTGGTGCCGAGGAAGGCCTCTATCGTGCCGGGCCAGAGCGCGAGCGTGACCGGCCCGCTATTGGCCAGCGCCACCATCACGGCGGCGGCGAGGACGAGGATCAGGAGCGCATAGCGAAGGTAGGTCATCGATCCGCTCAGCCCTCCTTGCCGTTGAGGCGGTCGCGCAGCAGCTTGCCGGTCTTGAAGAAGGGGACGCATTTCTCCTCGACCGCGACGGCCTCGCCGGTGCGCGGATTGCGCCCGACCCGCGCATCGCGCCGCTTGACCGAAAAGGCGCCGAAGCCGCGCAGTTCGACCCGGTCGCCACGTGCGAGCGCCGCCGTGATCTCTTCGAAGAACGTGTTCACGATGCGCTCGACGTCGCGTTGATAGAGCTGCGGATTCTCTTCGGCAATCTTCTGGATCAGTTCCGAACGGATCATTGCCTCCCCCCGGTGGCAGGATGGAACGCCTGTCGGCGCGGTCGGGCGCTTGCTGCGCTCTTGCACGACTATAGGCCGGGTTGCCACCCGCGTACAAACGAAAAGCGCGCAATCCCGTGGGTTTGGCACAAGACCGCGGTTGCGCGCGCCACAGTTTCGCCGTCACGGACGCGTGTTCCGGCGCCGGTACAACCGGAGCGTGCCGCGCCCGGAACCGCCGAATCGCCCGGACGGCAAGCCAAGGGCCCCGCGCGGTGGTCGCGCGGGGCCCGAGGCCGGCCGGTCGGTGCCGGCCGCGATCAGGTGCGGTCGCGCAGCGCCGCGCCGAGGATGTCGCCGAGCGACGCCCCCGAGTCGGAAGAGCCGTACTGTTCGACCGCTTCCTTCTCCTCGGCGATCTCGCGCGCCTTGATCGAAAGCCCCAGCTTGCGCGTGCGCGGATCGACTGAGGTCACGCGCGCATCGACCTTGTCGCCGACCTGGAAGCGCTCGGGCCGCTGGTCGGCGCGGTCGCGGGCGAGGTCCGAGCGGCGGATGAAGGCCTTCATGCCGTTGTACTCGACCTCGATGCCGCCATCCTCGATCGCGGTGACGGTGCAGGTCACGATCGAGCCGCGCTTAACGCCATCCACGGCCTCGGAGAAGGCGTCGTTGCCCAGCGCCTTGATCGACAGCGAGATGCGCTCGCGCTCGATATCGACCTCGGAAACGGCGGCCTTGACCATGTCGCCCTTGCGATAGCTCTGGATCGCCTCCTCGCCGCGCTGGTCCCAGCTGAGGTCGGAGAGATGCACCATGCCGTCGATGTCGTTCTCGAGCCCGATGAAGAGGCCGAATTCGGTGATGTTCTTCACCTCGCCCTCGATCGTGGTTCCCGGCGGGTGCGATTCGGCGAAGAGTTCCCACGGGTTGCGCATGGTCTGCTTGAGCCCGAGGCTGACGCGGCGCTTGGCGCTGTCGATCTCCAGCACCATGACCTCGACCTCCTGGCTGGTCGAGACGATCTTGCCGGGATGGACGTTCTTCTTGGTCCAGCTCATCTCGGAGACATGGACCAGCCCCTCGACGCCGGGCTCGAGCTCGACGAAGGCGCCGTAGTCGGTGATGTTGGTCACGCGGCCCTTGTGCACCGAGCCGATCGGGAAGTTCGCCTCGACCGAATCCCAGGGATCGGCCTGCAGCTGCTTGATACCGAGGCTGATGCGGTGGGTTTCCTTGTTGATCTTGATCACCTGCACCTTCAGCGTCTCGCCGATCGACAGGATCTCGGACGGGTGGTTGACCCGCCGCCAGGCCATGTCGGTGACGTGCAGCAGCCCGTCGACGCCGCCCAGATCGACGAAGGCGCCGTACTCGGTGATGTTCTTCACCACCCCGTCGACCACCATGCCCTCGGAGAGCTTGGCGATGATCTCGGCGCGCTGCTCGGCGCGGCTTTCTTCCAGGATGGCGCGGCGCGAGACGACGATATTGCCGCGGCGGCGATCCATCTTGAGGATCTGGAAGGGCTGCTTGAGGCCCATCAGCGGCCCGGCATCGCGCACCGGGCGCACATCGACCTGGCTGCCGGGCAGGAAGGCCACGGCGCCGCCCAGATCGACGGTGAAGCCGCCCTTGACGCGGCCGAAGATCGCGCCCTCGACGCGGTTCTCCTCGGCATAGGCCTTCTCCAGCCGGTCCCAGGCGGCCTCGCGGCGGGCCTTCTCGCGGCTGACCACGGCCTCGCCGCGGGCATTCTCGACGCGCTCCAGGTAGACCTCGACCTCGTCGCCGACGGCGATCTCGGGGGCCTCGCCGGGATTGGCGAATTCCTTGAGATCGACGCGGCCTTCCATCTTGTAGCCGACGTCGATGATGGCCTGGCCCGCCTCGATGGCGATGACCTTGCCGGTAACGACACTGCCTTCGGAGGGCGTGTCGATGTCGAGGCTTTCATTCAGAAGCGCCTCGAATTCTTCCATGGTGGCTTTGGCGCACATGCAGATTCAGTCCTTCAGATGCGTTTCACTGGCCAGACGGTTGGTTCCGCCGGTCTCGGGATTGCGATACGATGGCAAAAGGCGGGAGGGGCCGGGATCGGCCCTGCCCGCCTCGCTCATGCCGCTCGATGCGCGCGTCCATAGCGGCTCGACGCCGCGCTGGCAAGCCCCGCGCGCGCTCAGGCGTTCAGCAGGCTCAGGCGTTCAGCAGGTTGTGCTTGCGCGCGATGAACTGCTTGGCGGTCTCGACGGCGACGGCGGCGTCGCGGCAATAGGCGTCGGCGCCGATCGCGCGGCCGAATTCCTCGTTCAGCGGCGCGCCGCCGACGAGCACGATGTAGTCGTCGCGGATGCCCTGCGCGACCATCGTGTCGATCACGACCTTCATGTAGGGCATGGTCGTGGTCAGCAGCGCCGACATGCCGAGGATGTCGGGCTCCTCGGCGGTGAGCGCCTCGAGGTATTTCTCGACCGGGTTGTTGATGCCGAGATCGACGACCTCGAAGCCGGCGCCCTCCATCATCATCGCCACGAGGTTCTTGCCGATGTCGTGGATGTCGCCCTTGACCGTGCCGATCACCATCTTGCCCATCCGCGGCGCCCCGGTCTCGACCAGGAGCGGCTTGAGGATCGCCATGCCGGCCTTCATCGCGTTCGCCGCCAGAAGCACCTCGGGCACGAAGAGGATCCCGTCGCGGAAGTCGTGGCCGACGATCGTCATCCCCGCGACCAGCGCCTTGGTCAGGATGTCGTAGGGCGTCCAGCCGCGTTCGAGCAGGATGTTGACCGCCTCCTCGATCTCTTCCTTGAGACCGTCGTAGAGGTCGTCCATCATCTGCTGGACGAGTTCCTCGTCGTCGAGTTCGGAGAGGATGATCTCGTCGTCTTCCGCCATGGCGCGAATCCCTGATGCGTGGTCTTCGGCGTGGATGCGTCATAAGGGCCGCGCCCACTGTTCCTTTTGCGACATGCGCCGGATGAAAGGCGACGGCAAGGTCTTGCCGGCGCAACGTTCTTGAAAAATGTTCATGAAGTGTTCAAGCTGCGACTCATGTCGCACCCGCCCCGCTTGCCCGCCCTCGACCCCAGGTTGCGCGCGCCCGCGCGCGGCACGCTGGCGCGGCCGGCGCCGCGCTTCGACCGCGAGCGCCGCGAATGGGCCGATGACGGCTGGGACCTGCCCGAGGAGGAGCGCAGCGCCGTGCGCGAGGTCGCCATCGAGCGCCCGCGCCGGGTGATCAGCTGGAACGCCTCGCCCGACCTGGGATTCGACCGCGCGCTCAACCCCTATCGCGGCTGCGAGCATGGCTGCATCTACTGCTATGCCCGGCCGACGCATGCGTATCTCGGCCTGTCGCCGGGGCTGGATTTCGAGACGCGGCTGATCGCGCGGCCCGACGCGCCGGCGGTGCTCGCGCGCGAACTCGGCCGCAAGGGGTACCGCGTGGCGCCCTTGTGCCTGGGCTCGAACACCGATCCCTGGCAGCCGGTCGAGGCCGAGCGCCGGATCACGCGCGGCGTGCTGGAGGTGCTGCGCGACTGGCGGCATCCGGTGACGATAACCACCCGCGGCGCGCTGATCGAGCGCGATCTGGATATCCTGTCGGAGATGGCCGGCGATGGTCTGGTGCAGGTCGGCGTGTCTCTCACCACGCTCGATGCCGGCCTCGCCCGCGCGATGGAACCGCGCGCGCCGACGCCGACCCGCCGGCTGGCGATGATCGCGGCGCTGGCAAAGGCCGGCGTCCCGGTCCGGCTGATGCTGGCGCCGGTCATCCCGGGGCTGACCGATCACGAGATGGAGGCGATCATGCAGGCGGCGCGCGATGCCGGCGCGCAGGCCGCCTGGTGGAGCCTGCTGCGCCTGCCGCACGAGGTCAGCCCGCTCTTCCGCGACTGGCTCGACCGGCACCGGCCCGGCATGGCGGCCAAGGTCATGCACCGGCTGCAGCAGATGCGCGGCGGGCGGGACAATGACCCGGCCTTCGGCCGCCGCTTCACCGGCGACGGCCCGGTCGCCGCGCTGTTGCGCCAGCGCTTCGGGATCGCCGAGCGGCGGCTGGGCTATGCGCCCGGCCTGCCGCCGCTCGACCTTTCGCGTTTCCGCCCGCCCGTCGGTCCGGGCGCGCAGCTCAGCCTGTTCTGAGCCCGCCGCGGCTCAGCGGCAGCGGCGCACGCGGTAGGTGCCGTCGCCGACGGCATAGGCGCATTCGTTGGTCGCCTGGTTGCGCGCGACCAGCGCGCCGGCGGTCGCGCCGGCCATCACCGCGAGGATGGTCCAGTTCGGATCGGCGCGCAGGAAGTCGGCCGTCACCAGACCGACCCCGGCGCCGATCAGTCCGCCGACGACGGTGCGCTCCGTCGGGGTCATCCGGTCGCATCCCGCCAGCGTCAGGGCCGCGACGACCACACCGATTCCGAGTATCTTGGTCATGGGTATTCTCCTCACACATCGGGCGCCAACCTGGTCGCCCGCACCCGGATCAGCTTTCCGGATTTCCGCCTCAGGCGCAAGCCGTCCGCCGGCACTGCCCCTCACGGCTGCGCGACAAGCCGCGCAGCGCGGCTCACTCCTCCTCGAAAAGCCCGACCTGCCCCTGCGGCGTTTCCTCGTCTTCGGGAAGCGGCGTTCCGGGCATCGGCCGGCTGTCGAGGAGCCCCGCCGCGCGCAGCTCCTTCAGCCCGGGCAGGTCGCGCGCACTCTCCAGCCCGAAATGGTCGAGGAAGCTGTCGGTGACGACGAAGGTGACGGGACGCCCCGGCGTCATCCGGCGGCGCCCGAGACGGATCCATTCGAGCTCGAGCAGCTGGTCGATCGTGCCGCGGCTGACGGCGACGCCGCGGATCTCCTCGATCTCGGCGCGGGTGACCGGCTGGTGATAGGCGATGATCGCCAGCGTCTCGATCGCGGCGCGGGACAGCCGGCGCGTCTCGACCTGTTCGCGGTGCATGAGCCAGCCGAGGTCGGGCGCGGTGCGCATCGCCCAGCCCTCGCCGACGCGCACGAGATGCACCCCGCGGCCGGCATAGCGCGAGCGTAGATGGACCAGCGCCTCGGGCACGTCGGACCCTTCGGGCAGGCGCGCGGCCAGTTCCGCCACGGTCATCGGCTCGGCCGAGGCGAAGAGGATCGCCTCGATCATGCGCTCCTGCTCGGCCATCGGCGGGGCGGGAAACAGGCTCGGCGTCGCCGCGGCGGTCTCGGTCTGGTCGGTCATGTCACGCGTCGCGGGCCCGGGCGGGGGCGCAGGTGCAGGGGCGCGAAGGTCTCGGACTGGCGCAGCTCGACCTGGCCCTGCTTGGCGAGTTCGAGCGAGGCGGCGAAGGTCGAGGCGAGCGCCGAGCGCCGCCGCTTGCCGGCGCCGCGCCAGCCCGGCGGCAGGAATCCGGCCAGATCGGCCCAGCTGCCCGTGTGGCCCAGCATGTCGCGCAGCCGTTCGAGCGCCTGTTCCAGCGGATAGACATCGGAGCGGTCGAAGGCATAGGGGCGGAAATCGTCGCGCGTGCGCAGCCTTGCATAGGCCTGCAGGAGGTCGAGCAGCGTCGCGGTGTAATGCGTCCGGCGGCTCACCGACACCGTCTCGGGCGCGCCGCGGGCGAAGAAGTCGCGCCCCAGCCGGTCACGCGCCATCAGCCGCGCCGCCGCCTCGCGCATCGCGCCCAGCCGTTCGAGCTGGAAGGCGAGATGCGCGGCCAGTTCCTCGCCCGACGGCCCCTCCTCGGTCGGATCGGGGGGAAGCAGCAGCCGGGACTTCAGATAGGCGAGCCAGGCCGCCATGACCAGGTAGTCGGCGGCAAGCTCGATGCGCAGCTTGCGCGCCGCCTCGACGAAGCGCAGGTACTGCTCGGCCAGTTGCAGGACCGAGACCCGGCGCAGATCGACCTTCTGCTGGCGCGAGAGCGTCAGCAGCAGATCGAGCGGGCCCTCGTAACCCTCGACATCGACGATCAGCGCCTCGTCCTGCAGCCGCGCGGCCACGCTGTCCGCGCTGTCCCCTGCCGTCATGTGCCCGCGTCCGTTCCCCCGGTGAGACCCTCAAGTTCCGCTTCGAGCGCGGCAATGTCAATCGCCCCTGGGTTGATGCGGGCGGCAAGCGCGCGCTCGGCGCGGCGGGCGGCGTCGCCGGTCAGGCGGCCGGCGGCCTCGGTCACCGCGGCCATCTCGTCGAGATCTCCCGAGCAGTGCAGGACCAGGTCGCAGCCCGCCGCGATCGCCGCCGCCGCGCGCGCGCCCATCGGTCCGCCGAGCGCGTTCATGCAGATGTCGTCGGTCATCAGCAGCCCGTCAAAGCCGAGCGCGCCGCGCAGGTGGGCGATGACGGCGGGCGAGACGGTACCAGGCGCGCCGGGATCGAGCGCGGCATAGACGACATGCGCGGTCATGCCCAGCGGCAGGTCGGCCAGCGCCCGGACGGGGGCGAAGTCGCGGCGGTCAAGATCGGCCAGCGGCAGGTCGACGCGCGGCAGGTCGTGATGGCTGTCGGCATTGGCCGCGCCGTGCCCGGGCAGGTGCTTGATGACCGGCAGGACGCCGCCCGCCAGCAGCCCCTCGGCCGCCGCCAGGCCGAGTTCCGTGACGCGCGCGGGATCGTCCGACCAGCAGCGGCGGGCGAGGAAGGGATGCGTCGCCGGGCCGGCGACATCGATCACCGGGGCGCAGTTGCCGTCGATGCCGACCGCGCGCAGCTCGGCCGCCATCAGCCGGTGGCGCGCGCGGGCGGCGCGCGCGCCGCCGCGATGGGCGCGGGCATCGGGCCAGTCGCGGGCCAGCGGCGGGCGCAGGCGCTGGACGCTGCCGCCCTCCTGATCGACGAAGACCGGCGCATCGCGACCCAGGCAGGCGCGCAGATCGGCAACCAGCGCGCGGGTCTGCCCGCGCGTTTCGATGTTGCGGCGAAAGAGGATGAAGCCCCAGGGCTGCGCGCGGGCGAAGAACCGTGCCTCGTCAGGGGTCAGCCGCGTTCCCGCGCAGCCCAGTATCGTCGCGCCCGTCATCTCCGCCCCGTCATCTCCGCCCCGTCCTCGCCGCGCCCCGCGGGCACGGCCGGTCTAGCGGATCAGGACCGGAATGCAATCGGCCCCCTCGGCGACAAGGAGCGCGCAGAAGCGCCGCGCCTCGGGCTCGTCGGCGAAGCCATGCGCGCGCAGGCGGTAGATCGTCCGGCCGGCCGAAACCGCGGGCTCGATCACCCGCGCGCGGCCGTCGAAGGCGGCGGCGAAGCGGGTGGCAAGCTCGTCCCAGGCCTCGCGCGCGCCGACCTCGTCGGGAAAGGCACCGAGCTGCACCAGCCGCGTGCCAACCGGAAGCGTCTCGGGGTCGATCTCGGTATGCGCACCGGGGGCGAGCCGGGCGATGAGCAACTCGAGCAGCGCCTCGGCCTCGGCATCGGCGGCATCGGCGTCGTTGGCCGAATCCGACCGCGCGCGGACCATGGCGAAACGCGTCGGCCCCGCCGGCCGCGCCGCCGGGAAGGGCGAGCGGGCCAGTCCCGGCACGTCGGACGGCAGCACCGCGAGATCGGCGAGCGGCCGGGCGGGCTCGGCACCGGTCGCCGGGGGCGGGACCGGGCTACCGTCGGCCGCCGTCTCGACCGGCGCGGGGGAAGGCGGCGGCGGCTCCGAACGCGAAGGCGCGGCCGGCCGGTCCTCGTCGGACAGCGCGACGGGCGCGGGCGCCAGCGCCACGGCCTCGGCCACCGGCGGCGGGGTCTCGCCGGCGGCGACCGCGTTCACCGCGAGGCCCTGGAACGCCGCCTGCCGGCCGCCGGGATCCTCGGGCGAGACGCGCATCGGCCCGTCGAGCGCGCGCACCACCGGCACGCCGGAGATGTCGCGCACCATCAGCCGATAGCTCCAGACGGCCACGCCCGCGAGGAGCGCCACCGAAATCAGCGCCCCGGTCCAGTTCGCCACCGTCCCCAGCCGCGCCGCGATCGAAGGCGGCGCGTCGTCATGCGCCCGCTGACGCGTACCGGGGGCGGCATGCGGATATCCATGCCACTCAGTCATGCTCGCCTCGTCTGTCCGCCGGGTTGTCCCGGTCGTCGTCTGATCGCGGCGGATTCTCCGCCGCGCCTGCCGGCGCTGGCCTGTTCTCAGCGCATTTCCTCGACAGGCTTGACCCCAAGAATACCAAGACCGGCCGAAATGACAACGGCAACCGCCCGTGCGAGCGCGATTTTCGCCGCGCCTGTGGCCGGATCGTCCTGCAGGAAGCGCAGGGTGGGGTCGTCGTTGCCCCGGTTCCAGTGGCCGTGGAGATCGGCGGCGAGTTCGGTCAGGTAGCCCGCGACCCGGTGCGGCTCGTGCGCGCGGGCGGCGATCTCGAGCTGGCGCGGCCAGTCGGCGAGCCTGCGCATGAGCGCCAGTTCCGCCGGATGGTCGAGCAGCGCGAGGTCGGCCCGCGCCAGCGCCGCGTCGCTCACCTCCTGCCCGGCCTCGGCGGCCTTGCGCAGGACCGAGGCGATGCGCGCATGGGCATACTGCACGTACCAGACCGGGTTGTCGCGCGACTGCTCCAGCACCCTGTCGAAGTCGAAATCCAAGGGCGCGTCGTTCTTGCGGGTGAGCATCACGAAGCGGACGACATCGGCGCCCACCTCGTCGATCAGGTCGCGCAGGGTGACGAAGGTGCCAGCGCGTTTCGACATCTTGAAGGGCTGGCCGTTCTTCCACAGCTTGACCAGCTGCACGAGCTTGATGTCGAGCTCGACGCGCCCGTCGGACAGCGCCGCCACCGCCGCCTTCATCCGCTTGACATAGCCGCCGTGATCGGCGCCGAGGATGTCGATCAGGAGATCGAAGCCGCGCTCGATCTTGTCGAAGTGATAGGCGATGTCGGGGGCGAAATAGGTCCAGCCGCCGTCGGACTTCTTCACCGGACGGTCGACGTCGTCGCCATGCGCGGTCGAGCGGAAGAGCGTCTGGACACGCGGCTCCCAGTCCTCGGGCAGCTTGCCCTTCGGCGGCTCAAGCACACCCTCGTAGATCAGCCCGCGCTCCTGAAGCCGCGCCAGCGCCGCCTCGATCCGGCCGGTGCCGTAGAGCGACTTCTCCGAGAAATAGACGTCCATGTGCACGCCCAGCGCTGCCAGATCCTCGCGGATCATGGCCATCATCATCCCGGTCGCGACCTCGCGCACAGTGTCGAGCCATTCCGCCTCGGGCCGGTCCAGAAGCGTGTTGCCGAAGCGTTCCTTCAGCGCCTCGCCCACGGCGATCAGGTAGTCGCCCGGATAGAGCCCCTCGGCGATCTCCGGGTTGAGCCCGTGCGCCTCGCGGTAGCGCTCGTAGGCCGAGCGCGCCAGCACGTCGACCTGCGCGCCGCCGTCGTTGATGTAGTATTCGCGCGTGACGTCCCAGCCGGCGAAACCGAGCAGGCTCGAGAGCGCGTCGCCGACAACCGCGCCGCGGGCATGGGCGACATGCATCGGCCCGGTCGGATTGGCCGAGACGAATTCGACATTGACCTTCGCCCCGCCGCCGATCCGCGACCGGCCGAAATCGCGCCCCTCGGCGAGCGCGGCGCCGACCACGCCCTGCCAGACGGCGGGTGCCAGGCGCAGGTTGAGAAAACCCGGCCCGGCGACCTCGGCCGCGGCGATGCGCGGATCGGCAGCAAGGCGCGGCGCCAGCGCCTCGGCAATCTCGCGCGGCTTCCGGCCGGCGGGCTTTGCCAGCACCATCGCGGCATTGGTTGCCATGTCGCCATGCGCGGGGTCGCGCGGCGGCTCGACGGCGACGTTCGACAGCTCCAGCCCCGCGGGCAGGAGGCCCTCGGCGGCCATCGCGCCGAGACGGTCGATCACCAGCGCGCGGATATCGGTGAAGAGGTTCATCGGGGCCTCCATGACTCGCGCCCTGCCCTATCCGCGCCCCGCGGCTGCGTCAACGCGGCACCGTCGTGGCGGCACCGCCCACGCGGCAGACAGGGGCGGCGGCACCCGAGCGGCTCAGGCGGCCTTGCGCTCGACCCGCCGGGCATGCAGGACCGGCTCGGTATAGCCCGAGGGCTGCTCGCGTCCCTTCAGGACCAGATCGCAGGCAGCCTTGAAGGCCGGCCCATCGAAGCCGGGCGCCATCGGGGAATAGGCGGGATCGCCCGCGTTCTGCCGGTCGACCACGGCGGCCATCTTCTTCATCGCCGCCATGACCCGGTCGGCACCGACGACGCCGTGATGCAGCCAGTTGGCCAGCGCCTGGCTGGAGATCCGGCAGGTGGCGCGGTCCTCCATCAGGCCGACATCGTTGATGTCGGGCACCTTGGAACAGCCCACCCCTTGGTCGACCCAGCGCACGACATAGCCGAGGATGCCCTGCGCGTTGTTCTCGATCTCGCGGGTGATCTCGTCCTCGGTCCAGTTGCGGCCTTCGGCTGTGGGGATCGTCAGCAGATCGGCCAGCGTCCCGCGCGGCCCGCCGGCGGCGATCTCGGCCTGCCGGGCATGGACGTCGACCGCGTGGTAATGCGTCGCGTGCAGCGTCGCGGCGGTCGGGCTGGGCACCCAGGCGCAGCTGGCGCCGGCCTTCGGATGGGCGATCTTGGTCTCCAGCATCTCGGCCATCAGGTCGGGCATCGCCCACATGCCCTTGCCGATCTGCGCCCGCCCGCGCAGCCCGCAGGCGAGCCCGATATCGACGTTGCGATCCTCGTAGGCCTTGATCCAGGCCGCGTTCTTCATCTCGCCCTTGGGGATCATCGGGCCGGCTTCCATCGAGGTGTGGATCTCGTCCCCGGTCCGGTCGAGGAAGCCCGTGTTGATGAACGCGACCCGGTGCCGCGCGGCGCGGATGCATTCCTTCAGGTTCGCGCTCGTGCGCCGCTCCTCGTCCATGATCCCGAGCTTGACAGTGTAGCGCGGCAGGCCGAGCGCCGCCTCGACCCGGGTGAAGATCCGGTCGGCGAAGGCGACCTCCTCGGGCCCGTGCATCTTCGGCTTGACGACGTAGACCGAGCCGGCCTGCGAATTTCGCGGATCCTCGGACTTCCTCAGATCGTGCAGGGCGCAGAGCGTCGTGACCATCGCGTCGAGGAGCCCCTCGAAGGCCTCGTTGCCGTCGCGGTCGAGGACGGCGGGATTGGTCATCAGGTGGCCGACATTGCGCACCAGCATCAGCGCCCGGCCCTTGAGCTTCAGCACGCCGCCATCGGGCGCGGTGAATGCGAGGTCGGGGTTGAGCCGCCGGGTCATGGACTTGCCGTTCTTGTCGAAACGCTCCTCCAGTGTGCCCTGCATCAGGCCCAGCCAGTTGCCCCAGGCAAGCACCTTGTCCTCGGCATCGACCGCGGCGACCGAGTCCTCGCAATCCATGATCGACGAGAGCGCCGATTCGAGCCGGATATCGGCGACATGTGCCGGGTCGGTCCTGCCGATCGGATGCGACGCATCGATGGCGATGACGATATGCAGCCCGTGATTGCGCAGCACGATGGCGGTGGGCCGGCCGGGCTCGCCGGCGTATCCGGCGAACTGCGCGGGGTCCCTGAGCGCCGGGACAAGCGCGCCGTTCGCCACCCGGTAGGCGGTGACATCGGCATGGCCGCCATTGGCAAGCGGCACGGCACTATCGAGAAACGCCTTCGCCCGCGCCACCACGCGCGCGCCACGCGCCGGGTCGAAGGGGCCGGGCCGCGGCGCATCGCCCAGCGCGTCGGTGCCGTAGAGCGCGTCGTAGAGCGAGCCCCAGCGGGCGTTCGCGGCGTTGAGCGCGTAGCGCGCATTCATCACCGGCACCACGAGTTGCGGCCCCGGCACCGAGGCGATCTCGGGGTCGACATTCGCCGTCTCGATCTGGAAATCGGGCCCCTCGGGAACGAGGTAGCCGATCTCGCGCAGGAAGCTCTCGTAGGCCGCGGCGTCGTGCTTCTGGCCGCGCCGGGCGATGTGCCAGTCGTCGATCGCCTTCTGCATCTCTGCCCGCTTCTGCAGGAGCGCGCGGTTCTCGGGGCCGAGTTCGTGCACCAGCGCCGAGAGGCCGGACCAGAAGGCGTCGGCCGTGACGCCGGTGCCCGGAAGCGCCCGCTCCTCGATGAAGGCGACCATGCGCGCATCCACCCGAAGCCCGTGCCTGTCGATCCGCTCTGCCATGCTCTCCTCCGTCGTCGCGCGGCCCTTGCGGCCTGTATGCGGCGGCACACCTCTACGGAAGTTGGCGGGTGCAGGCAACCTCGGCCTGCGGCTCAGCTTTCGGCCGGGGACGAAGGTGTTTCAGACCGGCGCGCGCACCCGCGCCGGCAGCGGTCCGAGCAGTGGCGCACCGCGTCCCAGTCGCGCGCCCATTTCCGCCGCCAGGCGAAGGGCCGGCCGCAAACGACGCAGACCTTCCGCGGCAGGTCGCGCTTCCTGAGCATCCGCGCCATCAGAGGTCGAGCGCCCGCTGCGCCGGGTCCGGCCGGCGCGGGATGCGGTCGTTGGCGCCGCGGTCCCTCGCGTCCCTGCGGCCGGCATGACGACGGAGGACGCGGCCGGCCTCGGCGACGGAGTCCCGCTGGCGGGTCGCTGCGACGGGCGCGCGCCAGAGCCCGGGCTCGACGATACCGACCGGCAGGACCGCGCGCGCCGCCGCGGCGCGGGCAAGCACGGGGTAATCGGCAAGACGCGGGTCGCGCGTGAACCACAGCAGCGGGAGCATGGCGCAGAGCTATCGCCGCCGCGGGCCGGGTCAATGCACGGGGTCCGTCTTCAGGCAGCCGGGCTCGAAAGCTCGGCCATCCCCCTGCGCCGGCGCCGCCGCTGCCCCGCCTGCGCCCCATTCCTGCCCAACTCGCCACGGATTCTGCGGCACAGCCACAACCAGCCGAGGGAGCCCCGCATGCCGTTCCGGATCGCCGCCCTTCTGACCTGTCTTCTCGTCATCGCGCTTGCGGTGCCGGCGCAGACGCCGGGCGACAGCCCGTTGCAGCAGCTCGGCCCGGGCGCCGAGGCGCGCGACTGGCAGGCGGTGGGGCGGCTGAACATCGCCCATCAGGGCTTCTGTACCGGCACGCTGATCGCCCCCGACCGGGTATTGACCGCCGCGCACTGCCTCTTCGATTCCGAGACCGGCGCCCGGATCGACGATGCCGCGATCGAGTTCCTCGCCGGCTGGCGCATCGGCCATGCCGAGGCGATCCGCGGCATCCGCCGCGCCGCGATCGCGCCGGGCTTCCGGATGACCGACGACCGGACGCTCGACCGGGTTGCGCGGGATCTCGCCGTGCTGCAGCTCGACCGCCCGATCCACCTCAATGGCATGCAGCCTTTCGCCGTCTCGGCGCGCACGCCGACGCGCGGCGCGGCCGTGTCCGTCGTGTCCTATGCCCGCGGGCGCGAGGGCGCGCCCTCGCTGCAGGATCGCTGCGCCGTGCTCGACCGGCTGCAGGAGGGGGTGCTGGTGATGTCCTGCGCGATCGATCTCGGTTCGTCGGGCTCGCCGGTCTTCGCGCTCGAGGGCGGCGCGCCGCGCATCGTTTCGGTGATCTCGGCGCTTGCCGAGAGCCAGGGACGCAACCTCGCGCTCGGCATGCAGCTCGACGGGCGCATCGCGGCGCTCATGGCCGAACTCGACATCCCCGACGGCCCCATCCGGCGGCTGCGCCCGAGCCCGGCGCCGGGGGAGGCGGGCGCGCGGGGAAGCGCCCGTTTCGTCCGTCCCTGACCCCGCCAGCCTCTTGAAACCGAACGCAAGCTTCCCCAAATCGGCGATGTCGGGCGCCCGTCCGGGGTCCGACAAGACATGATGCGTCAACCGATGCCTGGCCGGGGATCCGGCGGGCACCCAGACATCGCTCGATGGAGGATGACAATGCGCAACTTTGACCCGACCCCGCTCTTCCGTGCCTCGGTCGGTTTCGACCGGATCGCGGACATGATGGACCGGATGCTGGCGGCGGAGCCCGCCCAGCCGACCTATCCGCCCTACAACATCGAGAAGACCGACGAGAATGCCTATCGCATCTCGGTCGCGGTCGCGGGCTTCACCGCCGACGAGATGAATGTCGAGGTGAAGGACAACGCGCTGGTGATCAGCGCCCGCAAGACCGAGGAGGACGAGGGCCGCACCTATCTGCATCGCGGCATCGCCACCCGCGCCTTCGAGCGGCGCTTCCAGCTGGCCGACCATGTCAAGGTGACGGGCGCCACCCATGCCGACGGCATGCTGCATGTCGATCTGGTGCGCGAGATCCCCGAGGCGCTGAAGCCGCGCCGGATCGAGATCTCCCGCAGCGAGCCGGGCCGGCAGAGCCGCCTGGTCGAGGGTGAAGCGGCCTGATCGGCGGTCGATCGACCTGTCGGGGCGCATCCGCCGGATGCGCCCTTTTCGCTGCGCGAAGGCGGCTGCTCAAGCTTGAACAATCGCGCAGGTCATTGAATAAATTAGGTTATGCCAGCGGCGTGAGGCTTTGACTCGGCGGGCGATTCCCATTTCGGCGAGCGTGTGATTCATTCTCTGCGAGGCAGGGAGGATCACCATGGCGGTCGAGATCACGCGGACTGGACTTTCGGCGTCGGACCTGCGTCGGGAAGCGACGCAAGCGAAGGATGCGCGGGCCTCACGGCGGATGCTGGCGCTGGCGTTGGTGTTGGAGGGCAAGACCCCCGAACTCCTTTGGTTGCCGCCCGTGATGCAAGAGGCTTCTGACCCTATTGGCGTGCGATCGAGTGCGCACTTCTTTCAGGCCTACATTATGCACCATTTCCAGAAGCCGCTGGACAGTATGGTGATCTGCGGATCGGGTCCAAATCTTCGGGCCGAGCTTTTCGCTCTGAGTTCGACCATGGTTTTCCCGATCCGGATCTGTTCGATCAATGCGCCCATTCAGGTTGTCGACTTCTCACACCCCCCTGGTACCGACGTTGGTTGCTTACCACATGTAGATCATGCAGCCTCCAGCGCCGGATCTCGGTAATCCTCGTTCCTGGTCAGCATCGCCCAGATTTGCCGCGCCATCCGGTTGGCCAGCGCGATCCCGACCAGCATCTTCGGCTTGCGCGCCAGCTTCCGTCCGATCCAGCTCTCGGCCGGGACCTTGTGGCGCGCGCGGCCCATGATCCGGGTCATCGCCCCGATGATCAGGAGCCGCCGGATGTCGGCTTGGCCGGCCTTCGAGATCCGCCCGAGCCGCGCCTTGCCGCCGGTGGAATGCTGGCGCGGCACAAACCCCAGCCAGGCCGCAAAGTCGCGGCCAGACCTGAACTGCGCCATGTCGGGCGCAAAGGCCTCGACCGCCAGCGCCGTCAACGGGCCGCCCCCCGGCATGGTCTGCAGGCGCCGCGCTGTGTCAGTCTCGGCCGCGAGCGCCTTCAGGTTCCTGGTCTTCGCGTCGATCCTCTCCGTTTTCTCGGCAATCTGCGCCAGCAGATCCCGGCACTCCGCGATGATCAGCGCCGGCAGGTCGCAGGCTGGATCGTCGAGCAACGCCGCGATCCGCTTCAGGTGGCCAAGGCCGACAGGGAACACATGGCCGCATTCGTCGAGCACCGCCCGCAAAGCGTTCGCAAGCTCGGTGCGCTGACAGACCAACCGCTCGCGGCTGCGGAAGAGGACCGCCCTGGCCTGCTGCTCCGCCGTCTTCGGGGCGACGAAGCGCATCTCCGGCTGCCGGGCCGCGATCATGATCGCCTCGGCATAGGCGGCGTCGTTCTTCTGCCGCTTCACGAAAGGCCGGACGTATTGCGGTGCGATCAGCCGCACCTCGTGCCCGAATGCCGTCATCTCCCGCGCCCAGTAGCTCGCGCTGGGGCAGGCCTCGAACACCACCAGACAGGCAGGCTGCGCCGCCATGAATGCCAGGAACTGCTCGCGCGACAGCTTCTTGCGAAACGTCACCTCCCCCGTCATCCGCGCCCCGTGGAGCTGGAAAACACGCTTTGCCAGATCCACCCCGATCATCGTATCCTTCATCTTGCCGTCCTCTCCGCTTCGTGGCTTTCAACACCACAATCCTGGCACATCCAGATGCCGTCTGGGGAGGGCGGCAACCATCCCATCTTCGGTGTCCAGTGGACAGAATTCAGCCCTGAACGTGCGGAGCCCTTGGCAGCTACAATGAGTGCACGTTCCAGCTTCGGGTCCGACAGGCCGTGTCATTCGCAGATCAGAAGGCACTTGAACAGCACCAGCGGGTCATAGCCCTGCGGCCCGCTCCCGACCGCCCCAGACCGCGCGTCAAGATCGGCGAGAACGCCCGCCAGTCGATCAGCGCGCCGACCTTGGAAAGCACGTCGTCAGCATCAATCCGAACCGCCGCGTCACGCAAGAAAAGGTCCAGGATCGCACCTGGAGCCTGCCCCATCGGACAATAGCAGGGCAGACAAGGCGCGGGAATCCTCAACTCTGCAGAGGTCTTTGGACAGCCTCCCAAAATGAAATCGTCTCGCCTGCCGGTGTCGCGCGGGAAATTGTCTCAACGATTCAGAAACTCTTGACAGGACGAAAAGCTGCAACTGCTGATCGGACGGTGAAGGCCACAGAAGCGGGATAAACGACGCGGACAATTCAGGCGGGACACGCCCTATCTGACGCTAAAAAGTTCCGCGAGACGCAACGCATCGGACACCGCGTCCTGAAGGTCCTCGATCCGGGCCTCCTCGTCCTGATCGACCTCGATCTGGCGGTCCAGCAGATCCGTTACCTGGCGGTCAACCTCGGGCGGGATGGTCGCTCCCGCCGCGACGGCGTCGTCGCGCGCCATGGCGACGGACTGTTTCGCCTCCTCCCACTTGCGCTCCCACCGCGTCATTCGCTCCTCGGTGCCGGCCACGGAGGGGGCAGCTGCCGCGCTGTCCCAGCGAGCGGCCGGTGCGTCGGACGGTGCGGCGGGGTATTGGCACCCCGCAAGAAGGAGCGCCGCGGCAAGGGAGATCGAGAGAGCACGCATCGGTCAAATATCCTCCATCATGGAAGCGAACCACGAAAAGGACCCGTCCGGGGCCTCCTCTGCAATCCCGAGGTGCGCGAAGAATGTCTGCGCGTCGGTGATCATGCGATCCGACAGACCCGAGATCCCGCGGCTCGACGAGAAGCGAGGCTGCAGTTCGTCCGCGATCCAGTCCGACAGGTGACGGCCGGTCAGGACGATCAGGTCGCCGTAATAGGTCCGGCTCGCGTCGAGGTCGCCAGCGACGCCCTCGCGGATCTGCTCGATCTGTGCGACCTCGGCGCGCATCCTGTCGAGCGCGGGCTGGGCTTCGGGATCGTCGGAGAACCGGGTCTCGGCGGCCCGCAGGCTTTCCGATGCGGACCGGAGCGATTCCTCCACAGCGGCGAAGCGCCGGAGATCGTTCTTCAGAATGCCCGCGGTGTAGGTGCCGATGAAGACCGCCTTGCCCGCCGCCGCCTCCATCAGGGCGTCGACGTCGCGCGCGCCCGCGGGCTGCGTCGTCTGCCACCGTGCGAAGGACCGCCGGACCTCGCCGGCGCTGGCCTGTACGGCGCCCGGCACCATGTAGCCCAGCAGTTGCAGCGCTGCCTCGATGCCCGGCAGATCCGCATCGTCCAGCCCCTCGGCCTCCGGCGCGTTGCCCTGGAGCGCATCGATTCGGAGTTCGGCGACGATCGCATAGAGGCCGCTTGGAAACCGGTCGAGATAGCCGCGATAGTCCTCTGCCGTGTGTCCGGCGACCGCCTCACGCCAGACCCGCAGTTCATCGTCCGGGTCCAGCGGTCCCGGTGGCGCGGCGAGGTAGTGCTCGCCGAGCACGGCCTCCTCGACCCATGGCACCTGCAGCCCGCGTGTTGCGCGGACGACATCCTGTCGCACGCGGCCGAACATTATGCGCACGTCGATCCCCGGCGTTTCGACATGGTCGAGAAGCGCCTCCGTGAAGGTGCTGTTGTCGCCCAGCCCGTCGGCGGCCACGTTACCGGGATCGGTCGCATAGGCCACGAGCGTGCCGACGCCGCCCGACACGGGTGCGAGCCCCGGCTCGGCAACGTCGCCGGCAAAGGGATTGTCGCGGCACGCATCCAGCACGACCAGCGACAGGTCGGCCCCCAGGTCGTCAACCGCCGCGAGAACCTCGGTGAGCGTCACACTCGAATCGGCGAGCGCGGAGGCCGATGGCACCTCCAGATCGATGCCGATCAAATAGCTTTCCCGCCCCATCTGCACTGCGTGCCCGGCAAAGAAGACCATCGCGATGTCGGCCCCCTCAGCCTCGTCACGCAGCCAAGCCAATGCGTCCAGAATCTGCTCCCGGCTCTGATCGATTTCGCCGCGCACAGTGAAGTCCAGGCGAGTCAGGGCTTCGCCCAATGCGCGGACATCGTTGCCGGGGTTCAGCAAGGCGAGCGCAGGGTCGCTGTACTCCGCGTTCCCGATCAGCAGGGCGACGCGCCCCTCGGCGGCTGCCTGAACAGGCGCGAGCAGCACAGCCACGAAGATCGGCAGAATGGAACGCATTGTGCGGCTCCGATCGCTTTGATGCGGTTTCGGTCGCCCGACCAGTGTCGCAGCCATGGCGGTCTCGGTCAAGGCGGTGTCCGCGGCGCCCGACCCGAGACGGCCCGCGCCGCCCGGTGTAAGGACCGCGCTCCTCCGTTGACAGCTGCCGCCATGGATCAGGCCGAGCACGCCGGCGGCAGGTCGCATGACTTGATGGCAGCAAGGACGGCCTGCGTCGC
>SLPP01000354.1 GCA_007131945.1 Paracoccaceae bacterium
CGCAGGCGGATGTCGTAGGCGTTGCGGATCGTGCCGTCCGAGAGCACCACGAAGGTCGGGTTGCGGATCGGCGAGATCGACATGTCGATATCGGTGCGCAGGAAGAGCGCGACGATCAGCCCGACGCCGATTCCGGCCCAGAGGAAAGTGTAGAGCATCGTGCGCGGGCGGAAGACATGCTTCCAGGCCGGGATCGGTTCCTTGCCCGCGCGTTCGCGTATCTCGTCCGAAAGCGCCAGGTAGTCGATCAACCCGCGCGGCTTGCCGATCCGGTCCATCACCTCGTTGCAGGCGTCGATGCACAGCCCGCAGGTGATGCATTCCAGCTGCTGGCCGTTGCGGATGTCGATCCCCATCGGGCAGACGTTGACGCAGGCCATGCAGTCGATGCAGTCGCCCTGGGACGGGTCGAGCTGGCCCTTCTTCAGCTTTCCGCGCGGCTCGCCGCGCCAGTCGCGGTAGCCGATGGTGACCGTGTCCTCGTCCATCATCGCCGCCTGGATGCGCGGCCAGGGGCAGGCGTAGATGCAGATCTGCTCGCGGAAGAAGCCGCCGAAGAAGAAGGTCGTCGCGGTCAGGATACCGACGGTGATGTAGGCCGCGGGGTGGGCGTTGAGCGTGAAGAGATCGCGCAGGAGCGTCGGCGCATCGGCGAAATAGAAGACCCAGGCGCCGCCGGTGCCCAGGGCGATCAGGAGCCAGACAACCCACTTGGTGCCGTATTTCCGCACCTTCTCGCCGTTCCATTTCTGCCGGTGCAGGCGGAGGCGCGCGTTGCGGTCGCCCTCGATCCAGCGTTCGACCAGGATGAAGAGGTCGGTCCAGACGGTCTGCGGGCAGGCATATCCGCACCAGACCCGACCGAAGGCCGAGGTGAAGAGGAACAGCCCGATCCCGGCCATGATCAGCAGGCCGGCGATGAAGTAGAACTCGTGCGGCCAGATCTCGATCATGAAGAAGAAGAAGCGGCGATTGGCGAGGTCGACCAGCACCGCCTGGTCGGGCATCGTCGGGCCGCGGTCCCATCGGATCCAGGGGGTGATGTAGTAGATGCCCAGAAGCACCCCCAACAGCCACCATTTCAGCGTGCGGAAATTCCCCTTCACCCGGCGCGGAAAAATCGGCTCGCGGGCGGCGTAGAGTTGCGGGCTGTCGTCTTGCGAACTCACGATCTCGAGCTCCTGCGTGATGCGGCCGGCATCGACTGCGCGAGTCTACAGCCTTCGTGCCTCCTGACAAAATGCACGTTTCCGTGGCATCTTTCAGTGCGGCGAAGGCGCGCATGGCCAGCCCGCCCGCGCGCCCCTCCGCCTGCCTGCACGCCCGGCGATGCCGATCGCTCTCCGGCAACGGGACCGTCATGGCCCCGTCCGCCGGGGGGCGTCTGCATCTCGTTACTGGCCACCGCCCAACTGGTGGACATAGGCGGCGACGGCGCGGATCTCGGCGTCGCGCAGCCGGTCGGCGAAGCCCGGCATCACGCCGAAGCGCGAATAGTAGACCGAGTGCCGGATCGCCTCGTAGGAACCGCCATAGAGCCAGATCTGGTTGTTGAGCGCCGGCGCGCCGACGAAGGGGTCGCCCTCGCCCCCGTCGCCGTGGCAGGCGGCGCAGTTGTCGAGGTAGATCTCCTCTCCCGGCGCGGCCAGATCGGCGTCGTGTTCCTGGCCCGATAGCTGCAGGACGTAGTGGACGACCTGGTCGATCTCGTCATCGTCGAGGAGCCCGTCGCGGCCGTAGGCCGGCATTTCCGACCAGCGCGCGTCGGGGTAGTCCTCGTTGCGGATACCGTAGCGGATGGTCTCGTGGATTTCCTCGATCGTGCCGCCCCAGAGCCACTGGTCGTCGAGGAGGCTGGGGAAGCCCGAGGCCTGCACCCCGGCCGCGCCGGCGCCGTGGCATTGCGAGCAATGCGCCCGGAAGGCGGCGCCGCCGGCATTGACCGCGAAGCGCTGCAACTCGGCGTCGTCGCGGATCTCGACCAGCTCGGTCTCGTTCAACCGGTCGAACCAGACCTGGTTGGCCTGGTCGAAGCGCTGGATGTCGGCCGCGACCGCGGAGCGCGTATCGTAGCCGAGGATGCCCTGCGTCGCCCGCGTGACCATCGGCCAGGCGGGATAGAGGATCATGTAGATCACCGCCCAGGCGATGGTGATGTAGAAGGTCCACAGCCACCAGCGTGGCATCGGGTTGTCGTATTCCTCGATCCCGTCCCAGGAATGGCCGGTCTTCGGCGGCTCGGCGCGCAGCCTGGCCGTGGGGTCGGGATACTGCCGCTCGGGCGGGCGGACCTTGTTCTCTTCGTCTTTCTCGACCATCAGCGGGCCTTTCCGGTTGCGCGGTCCGCGCGGCCCGAGGCGTCGTCCTCGGCGGCGGCGGGTTTGTCGTCGTTGCGGAAGATCATCGAGGAGGTCTCCTCGTGCACCTTGCGGCTGCCGGGGCGGAAGGCCCAGAGGATGACGCCGATGAAGAACAGCGTCATGAACAGCAGATGCCAGCTGTCGGCGAAGGTGCGCAGCCAGGTGTAGGTTTCCATCGCCGCCTCCCTACCGCTGCGGATCGGGCACGAAGGTCGAGAAGTCCACCAGCGTGCCCAGAACCTGCATGTAGGCGATGATCGCGTCCATTTCGGTCAGTTCCGGCTGGCCGTCGAAATTGCGCGTCTGCGCGCCCGGGTAGCGCTCAAGAAGGCCGGAATGGTCGGCATCGGGATTGGCCTGGGCGCGGAAATCGGCGCGCGCATTCTCGATCATCTCGTCGGTATAGGGGACGCCGACGATCCGGTAGGTCCGCAACAGGTCGGCGATGTGCTCGCCGTCGATCACCCGGTCCATCAGGAAGCCATAGGGCGGCATGATCGATTCCGGCACCACCGACTGCGGGTCGATCATGTGCTGGACATGCCAGTCGTCCGAATAGCGCCCGCCGATCCGCGCCAGGTCGGGCCCGGTGCGTTTCGAGCCCCACAGGAACGGATGATCGTACATCGACTCGGCGGCGAGCGAGTAGTGGCCGTAGCGTTCGACCTCGTCGCGCATCGGACGGATCATCTGGCTGTGGCAGGTGTAGCACCCCTCGCGGATATAGACCTCGCGCCCGGCGAGTTCGAGCGGGCTGAAGGGCCGCACGCCCTCGACCTCCTCGATCGTGTTCTCGAGATAGAACAGCGGCACGATCTGCACGATGCCGCCGATCGAGACGACGAGGAAGCTGAGGACCAGAAGCAGCGTCGCGTGCTTCTCGATCTTCTTGTGATGCTTGAGAATGCTCATCGCGTGCCTCCCGTCACTCGGCCGCGACCGTGGCGCGCTCGGGCTGCTTCTCGCCCACGCTGGTCACGGTCTTCCACAGGTTGTAGCACATGATGATCCCGCCGATCAGGAACAGCGTGCCCCCCAGCGCGCGGACCACGTACATCGGATGCTTCGCGGCCACGGTGTCGGCGAAGGAGTTCACCAGGAAGCCCTGCGCGTCGACCTGACGCCACATCAGGCCCTCCATGATCCCGGTCACCCACATAGAGGCGGCGTAGAGCACGATGCCGATCGTGGCGAGCCAGAAGTGCCAGCTGACGAGCGTCAGGCTGTAGAGCCCCTCGCGCTTCCACAATCGCGGCACGAGGTAGTAGAGCGCGCCGAAGGTGATCATGCCGTTCCAGCCGAGCGCGCCGGAATGCACGTGGCCGATGGTCCAGTCGGTGTAATGGCTGAGCGAGTTGACCGCGCGGATCGACATCACCGGCCCCTCGAAGGTGGCCATGCCGTAAAAGCCCACCGCGACCACCATCATCCGGATCACCGGGTCGGTGCGCAGCTTGTCCCAGGCGCCCGAGAGGGTCATCAGCCCGTTGATCATCCCGCCCCAGGAGGGCATCCACAGCATGATCGAGAAGGTCATGCCCAGCGTCTGCGCCCAGTTCGGCAGGGCGGTGTAGTGCAGATGGTGCGGACCGGCCCAGATGTAGAGGAAGATCAGCGCCCAGAAGTGGATGATCGAGAGCTTGTAGGAATAGACCGGCCGCTCGGCCTGTTTCGGGATGAAATAGTACATCATGCCGAGGAAGCCCGCGGTCAGGAAGAAGCCGACCGCGTTATGGCCGTACCACCACTGGATCATCGCCGA
The DNA here is from genome assembly GCA_007131945.1 of Paracoccaceae bacterium. Taxonomy (GTDB): domain Bacteria; phylum Pseudomonadota; class Alphaproteobacteria; order Rhodobacterales; family Rhodobacteraceae; genus Pararhodobacter. The sequence continues at coordinate 4,123 of SLPP01000354.1, forward strand.
CTGCACGCCCGACCAGACCGGCACCGATTTCGAGCCGAAGATCGAGACCGGCACCTGGATGTTGTTGACCACGTGCAGCATAGCCACGGTGACGATGAAGGCGAGGTAGAACCAGTTGGCGACGTAGATATGCGGCTCGCGGCGCTTGATGATCGTGCCCATGAAGACCGCGAGGAAGGCAACCCAGACGATCGTCAGCCACAGATCGGCGAGCCATTCGGGCTCGGCGTATTCCTGGCTCTGGGTCGAGCCGAGCACATAGCCGAGCGCGGCGAGCACGATGAAGAGCTGGTAGCCCCAGAAGACGAACCAGGCGAGGTTGCCGCCCCAGAGCCGCGCCGCCGAGGTGCGCTGCACGACGTAGAAGGCGGTGGCGATCAGCGCGTTGCCGCCGAAGGCGAAGATCACCGCCGAGGTGTGCAGCGGCCGCAGCCGGCCGAAGTTCAGATAGCCCTGCGCCCAGTCGAAGTTGAGCTGCGGATAGGCCAGCTGGAAGGCGATCCAGACCCCGACGAGGAACCCGACGACGCCCCAGAAGGCGGTCGCGATCACGCCGGCGCGAATCACGTCGTCCATGTATTCGGCCTCGTTGTGCACCGTGGCCGGCTCGCCGACGCGGCGGATCTGCCACAGGAACAGGCCCGCCGCGACCACCATGATGATGATCATGTGGACCAGATGCGCCGGGTCGCGGGCGAAATTCGCAATCACCGCGGCCAGGATCGCGATGGCCGCCAGCAAGAACAGCTTGGCGAAATCCCACATCGGTAACGTCCCCTCGTTCTTGAGTCGTTGTCTCTCCCGGCAAGCATTAATCCACTCGGCGCGGTCGATCCACCATGTGCGTTATGGCCGCATCACAATGATGCAACTTTGACTCAGGTCAAGAAAGCTGCCGCAGCGGTATTGACAAGGATCAAAGCGCGCGTCGACGTTCCGATCCAGTCTCGGACTCCCGCCGGGGCGGACCCGGTGACGCAGGAGGGGGCATGGACTACAAATCGATCACCACCTTCATCGGCTCGGAGGCGGAGCTGGACGCGACGCTGCCCGCCGCGATGTCCTTCACGCAGGCGCAGGACGGGCATCTGACCACCTGCCTCCTCGGGGTCGACATGACGCCGGCGGGGGGCTTCTACATGGGTGCCTCGCCGATCCTGCTGCAGGAGACGCTGGAGCGCGCGCAGGGCGATGCCGAGGCGCTGGAGGCGCTGGCGCGCAGGCGGCTCGAGCGCGAGACGCTGCGCTGGGCGACCGAGTCGGCGGTGGTGCAGTTCGGCGGGCTGCCCGGCATGGTCGGGCTGCGCGCGCGGTTCAGCGACCTCGTGATCCAGTCGCGTCCCTATGGCCGCGACGCCCTGCCGACGCAGGAAGCGGTGGTCGAATCGGCGCTTTTCGAGGGCAACGCGGCGGTGCTGATCGTGCCCGAGACCGGGCTCGGGACGAAGTTCGGCGAGCGCATCGTCGTCGCCTGGAACCAGTCGAACGAGGCGCTGGCGGCGGTGCGCCGGGCATTGCCGCTTCTGCGCGCGGCCGACCAGGTCTGCATCGCGATCGTCAACCCGCCGCCGCACAGCCCCGAACGCTCGGATCCGGGCGGGCTGCTCACGCAGATGCTGGCGCGGCACGGCGTGCGGGCCGAGGTCTCGGTGCTGGCGAAGACCCTGCCGCGCGTCTCGGACGTGCTGATGCGGCACATGAGCGACATCGATGCCGGGCTTCTGGTGATGGGCGCCTACGGCCATTCGCGCCTGCGCGAGGCGATCCTCGGCGGGGCGACGCGCAACGTGCTGGAAAACACCGAATGGCCGGTCTTCCTGGCGCATTGAGGCACGGGACGGGTCGACAGATCCCGGCCACGCCGTGCAAGCCAAGGCTGACAGCCGAGGGTGACGCCGGGTGCTCGCTAGCGAGCATTCTTGCAGCGTATTGAAATAAATATGGAAAGTCTGCGGCGTTAACCGCAGGGAAACCTTCTCGAAGGCGCCGGGGGTGGTCAGCGGCTGGCGAATTCGAAGCGGAACTGGCGCTGCGCGCCCGCCGGCGGCGGCGGGAAGGGCGCGGCGCGGCGGATATGGTCGAGCGCGGCCTGGTCGAGCGCGGCGCTGCCGGAACTCGTGGCGATGGCGACCGAGGCGAGCGCGCCGCTGTCGGCGATGCTGAAGCTCACCACCGCCAGCCCGCGTCCCGAAACCCGCGCCCGGCGCGTGCGCTGGAGCTGGCGCAGCACCTCGCCCGGATAGTTCGAGGCC